>DVLI01000007.1 GCA_018715595.1 Candidatus Caccoplasma merdavium
GTGATTATATTGCTTTTTCTCATGCGGTGTAACAAGGACGAGTACAGCCATTTCGACCGAATGATGTTGGCCGGCTGGAATACAAGCGATACCATAGTCGACCTGTCTCGTCTCACCCCGTTTCAGTGGGACACGATGTATTATTATGAGAACGGTTGTTCGGAAGAGGTGATGGCATCGTTCGGCGTTATTGCCGATGCCTGTATGCAAGATGTGATGGACTCGTTCGGTATTATGCAAGATGTGATCATCTTTAAGGACAAAAAAGGCCGGACCGTTTATTGGGACAAGTGGATATATTCTTGGGAGAATTCTCACTACGGAAATGGAGGGTTTATAATCATACCCGATTTCAATTATTTGCGGGTCAGCAGCGACGATGCCCTTTTTAAGGTTCGTAAAAAAACGGATTGTACTATTCTATTGGAGCATCTTCCGCGCGGAGAAGTTCGGCAGGATTAGAATCGTTTTTCCGATGGTTGACCCACCGATAATAATAACGGCTGTCTCCGCAGGGAGACAGCCGTTACTTTTTTTATTGGGAGGAGATTATTGTTTCAGTTTCTCGTTGAGCTCGACGAGGGCGTTGGCCTTTTCTACGGCCTTGGATATGTGGTCGCAGATGTTTTCGTTGCCGATGATTTTGTTGAGCCCCGACTTGTAGAGCGTCTCCTGCACCGAGGGGTTGACCCCCGAGAGTATGACCCGTATGCCCTCACGGTGCGACGACTCGACGAGGATTTGCAGGTTGTGCAGGCCGGTGGAGTCGATAAACGGTACTCTGCGCATGCGAATGATGCGCACTACCGGTTTGTCGCCCATCTCGCGCATCACTTCGTCGAACTTCGTGGCCACGCCGAAGAAGAACGGGCCGTTGATTTCATATACCTCCACGCCTTTGGCGATGTTCAGCGTCTCGTGCTGGGTCATCTCGGTGCCCTGGGCCACGTCGAGCTCATCTTTCAATACCGAAATCTGCACATTCTCCGACACGCGGCGCAGGAAGAGCAGCACGGCCAGCAGCAGACCTATCTCGATGGCGATGGTGAGGTTGAAAACGACGGTGAGAATGAATGTCGTGGCGAGAATGGCCACATCGGATTTGGGGTTTTTCAGCAGCGAACGCACGGTGCGCCAGCCGCTCATGTTGTAGGCCACGATGACGAGTACGCCGGCCAGACAGGCCATGGGTACCAACTCGATGAGGGGCATGAGCAGCAGGAAGATGGCCAGCAGTACCACGGCATGTATGATGCCGGCCACGGGGGTGCGGCCGCCGTTGTTGATGTTGGTCATGGTGCGGGCGATGGCTCCCGTCACGGGAATGCCGCCGAAGAAGGGCACCACGATGTTGGCGACGCCTTGGCCGATGAGTTCGGTGTTGGAGTTGTGGTGTTCACCCACGGCACCGTCGGCCACGGTGGCCGAGAGCAGCGACTCGATGGCGCACAAGATGGCGATGGTGAAGGCCGGCGAGAGCAGCTGGTTGATGGTGGCCATGTCGAGGTGGAGCGGCTGCGGGTCGGGTATCTCGTTGCTGATGTCGAACCGGTCGCCGATGGTCTCGATGCCGGTGATGCCCCACACCTCTTTCATGAGATAGGCAACGACCGTCATGATGATGATGGCTACCAGCGACCCCGGTATCTTGCGTGATATTTTGGGCATGACGGCGATGATGAGAATGCTGGCCACGCCGATGAAGAGCGACAGCGGGTTGATGGTGTCGAGGTGCCGGAAGTAGACGGCCCACTGCGAGAGGCAGTCGGCCGGGAGCTTGTCGATGGTGAGGCCCAGCAGGTCTTTGACCTGCGTGGTGAAGATGGTGAGGGCGATACCGCTGGTGAAGCCCACGACAATGGGGTAGGGAATAAACTTGATGATACCGCCCAGGCGGAAGAGTCCCATCATGATCAGCATGGCACCCGCCAGTGCCGTGGCGATGGCGAGACCTTCGAGGCCGTAACCCTGTATGATACCGAATACGATGACGATGAATGCGCCGGTGGGGCCGCCTATCTGCACCGAGCTGCCGCCCAGTGCCGAGACGATGAAGCCGCCGACGATGGCGGTGATGAGACCTTTTTCGGGGGTGACGCCCGAGGCGATACCGAATGCGATGGCAAGCGGCAGCGCCACGATGCCCACAATGATACCGGCCATGAGGTCGGCGATGAATTTTTCGCGCGAATAGTGGCGCAGGCCTACAAGTAATTTAGGCTGAAAATCAATCTTCATGTTACCTTAAAAAAAATTGAAGCCGCAAAGGTAGTGCTTTTTTTAAAAAGTGCGCTATTTGTGTAAATTTTTGTGCATAAACGCGTCGGCTTATACATGAAGAGACCGGGCTGTTTGGTGTTGTTAGCGTCGGGTCTGATTGCCGATGAGGGTGGGTTGGTTGGAGTAGAAGGGTGTCTCTTCCTGCGGTTGGGTCTCCTCTTCGCTCTTGGTCTCCTTCGGTTTGTTCTTGATGATTTCGTAAGGTTTCTGTTCGGCGAGCGGCGTGGCATAGACGTCCCATACCTGGTCTACGTCCCAGTTGGCCCGCAGGGAGAGGCTTCCCGGGTAGTAGAAAATCTCCTCGGGCTGGCGCTTCTCGCGGTAGTTTCCGGTGTCCCACACCCCGTTGTCGTTGCGGTCGAGGCACAGGCGCATGTAGTAAGTGCCGGGATTGATGTAGCGGAAGAGGGCGGCTCCTTTTCTTACCGGGGCTTTGTAGATGGGTTGGTCTGAATTGTTGAGCAACTCCACGAAGGCCGAGTCGGTAACCCCCGTGGTGCGTACGATGAGGTTGGCGTATTCTTCGACGGCTTTTACCTTGAACTTGTGCTTCATCGTGGCCGTGGGGTTGCCATAGATACTCTCGGCGGCCAGGGAGTCGAGGGTGAAAATGTATTCTCCGCCCGAAGCCCATTTGGTTTTCAGCCGATAGGTACGGGGGGCGTCGGTCCCGGCCTCGAAGGTGTAGTCATCGGGTGGGACGGGAACCCACAGGGTGTCGACCTTTTGTTCGAGGTGTATGGCCGCGGGGTCGAGATGCTTCACCGGCTGGGTGAAGATGTAGGCCGGTGAGGCGTAGATGTCGATGTTCGACCCGCCACGGATCTCTATCCCCATAAATTCGATGGACGGTAACGTGTCGGCGTCGTTGTTGCGTTTTTTCTCCCGGGAAGAGCGTTTCCTCTCGCGATAGGCCCACAGCATGGTGTCGTTGTAGAGGGAGAGTTGCTGTGCCGAGTCGGTGCGGAGGTAGCTGGCCACGATGCGCAACGTGTCTTTGTTGTAGACGTTCGAGTCCCTGAACCAGTAGGTGATGGTGTCGTTGGTCTTGCTCTTCTCGATGATGGACCAGTCGTCGCCGGAGAAGTCCAGCGGCGTGATTCGGGGCAGGGAGTCTTGTGCGGTCGAGAAGTAGAGGGTTACCTTGTGGCGGTCGGTGCGGTCGTATTTCTCGAAGTAGCTGGCCTTGTAGTTCTCGTTGAATGAACGCAGTATGATGCCTTCGGGAAAGTAGTGGGGTTGCAGCGAGGTGATGATGGTGTCGATGGTGCTGGTGTCGGCCCATATCGTGTCGTTGTGCCACTCCATGGTGACGCTGGGCACGAACGACGTGTCGAGGAAGGCCAGGTCTTCGGTCGCATTGTCGAAGAAGTAGTTGCGGTTGCCGTCTTTCAAGGCAAAAATGCGGTAAGTGCCCTCGGCGATGTTGCGTACGGTGAACCGACCGTATTCGTCGGTGCGGCTCATGCGCAGGAACGGTTGGTTGGTGAATGTCGTGTCGTGGGGTTGCATGTAGATGCCCACCAGCATGTCGCTTACCGGTTCGAGGTCGGCGGCATTGAGTAGGATTCCCGACATTTCGAGCGTGTCGATGTGGTCGCCTGTCGAGAAATGGAAACTGAAATTGAGCAGTTTGTTTTTCTCGTTGTTGTCGGCGATGGCATCACCACAGTCGATGGTGTAGGTCGTGTTGGCTTTCATCGAATCGTTCAGGGTGATGGAGACAATGCGTCCCAAGGCCGATATTTGAGGCATTTGGGTCTGTGGCGGCGAGATGATGATTTTCTCGTTGGGGTTTTCGACCTGGACGATTTCGTCGAATTCGAGCGTGATTTTGTTCTTGTTGAAATGGAGTGCCCCCATCGGCGGGTTGCTCTTCTTCAATACCGGAGGGGTCTCGTCTTTGGGGCCTCCGCCGGGACGTCCCATGTTGGCACACGAGAAACAGCACGCCCCGATGGCAATGATAAGGGCGATGGCAATACCTCGTGACGACCGGTTGTGTGAGTGACGATGCAGGCTCATGTCGGGGACAATTCTGTCGGCAAAGATAAGACAAAGATGCGGAAAAAGCGCTTTCCTCCTTGAAATATAACTTCTTTTTGGCTTCGGTGATGACAAAAATTCGTATTTTTGCAGCCGTAACCGAAAAAAGCCATATATTTGCACCTTAAATCGAAAACTGCACAATAATTTCAAAACATAAAAGTAATAATCACAATGCAAAACAAAGGATTCATAAGGGTCTTGGCCGTTCTGCTCACTTTGGTCTGCCTCTTCTACATTTCCTTCTCGTTTGTAACTCGCTATTACAATCAGAAAGCCGAAGAGATTTCCAACGGGGACCCTGTCGTTTACAAGAATTATCTTGATTCTATGGCTACCGAGAAAGTCTATCTCGGCTATTACACCTTGAAACAGTGTAATGAAATGGAAGTCGGTCTCGGTCTTGACTTGAAAGGCGGTATGAACGTTACGTTGCAGATTTCGGTTGCCGACGTGCTGCGTTCGCTTTCCAACAACAATCCCGATGCCAAATTCAATGCGGCTCTTGCTGCGGCTACCGCCAACCAGGCCGATAATTCCGATTTCTTGGTCATCTTCGTAGACGAATATAAGAAACTTGACCCCAATATCCGTCTGGCCTCGATTTTCAGTACCTATCAACTCAAAGAGAAAATCGCTCCCAGTGCCACCAATGACGAAGTGGTTGCCGTCTTGCGTGAAGAACTCAACAGCGCCATCGACAACTCCTTCAACGTGCTGCGTACCCGTATCGACCGCTTCGGTGTGGTATCGCCCAACATTCAACGCCTCGAAAAAGACGGCCGCATTCTCGTAGAGCTTCCCGGTGTGAAAGAACCCGAGCGTGTGCGCAAACTGCTCCAAGGCAGTGCCAACCTCGAATTCTGGGAAACCTATAACTTCAACGAAATCTACTCTCGCTTGGCTGCCGCCAACGACTTGATTGCCCGCATGGAAAACAATGGCGAGCCTGTCGTTGCCGAAGAGAAAACCACCGAAGGCGACCTTTCTGAGCTCACCGGCGAAAGCGAAGAGATGGAATTGTGGAAACGTCAGAATCCGCTCTTCTCGCGCTTGCAACCTGCTATTGCACAGAACGGACAACCCGTGGCCAGCCCGGGTGTCGGTTATGCCCATTATCGCGACACGGCTGCCGTGAGCGCTTACCTCGCTCTGCCGCAGGTGCGTGAGATGCTTCCCACCAACCTTCATTTCTGCTGGACGGTGAAATCGATCGACGAAAAAGAACAATACTATCAACTGGTAGCCCTCAAATCGAGCACCGGAGGCCGTCCTGCTCTGGAAGGCGATGTCATCAACGATGCCCGTGAAGACTTCGACCCCCTGACCAATGCTCCCGTCGTGAGCATGTCGATGAATGCCGAGGGTACCAAGATTTGGGCTCAGCTCACCCGCGAAAACATCGGCCGGTGCGTGGCTGTGGTTCTCGATGACCATGTATATTCGTTCCCTGTTGTCAACACCGAAATTCCCAACGGTTCGTCTCAAATTTCGGGCGGTTTTACTCCCGAGGAGGCCAAAGACCTGGCCAATGTGTTGAAGACCGGAAAAATGGCGGCCAGCGTGAAAATCGTGCAAGAAGACATCGTGGGACCCTCTTTGGGTCAGGAAGCTATTCGTAGCGGTGTTTTCTCGTTTATCTTCGCCCTTGTCCTGCTCATGATTTACATGATCTGTGTCTATGGCGTTGTTCCCGGTTTGGTGGCCAACGTGGCGCTTATTTTGAACATGTTCTTCACGATAGGTATTTTGGCTTCGTTCCAAGCCGTGCTCACCCTTTCGGGTATTGCCGGTTTGATTCTATCGCTGGGTGTCGCTGTCGATGCCAATGTGCTTATTTATGAGCGCACCAAGGAGGAATTGCGAGCCGGAAAGAGTTTGAGAAACGCCATTGCCGATGGTTATAAAAACGCTTTCTCGGCCATTTTCGACTCCAACTTGACGTCGGTCATCACCGCTATCATCCTGTTCTATTTCGGCTCGGGACCCATCAAAGGTTTTGCCACCACGACGCTTATCGGTATCGTCTGCTCTTTCTTCACGGCCGTGTTCATGACACGTTTGTTCTATGAGAGAGGTCTCGACAAGAATTGGTTCAAGAAACTTTCCTTTACCACGCCTTTGACCCGCAATATGCTGCTCAACCCGCAAATCAATTTCCTCGGGTTCCGCAAAAAAGCCTATATACTGAGTTTGGTTTTGGTGCTTATCGGTTGTGTCTCTTTTGCTTTGCGCGGTCTTGAAAAAGGTATTGAGTTCTCGGGCGGCCGCAATTATATCGTCCGTTTTGACAAGCCGGTTAACACCCAGGAGATTGCCGACCTTCTCAAACCTCAGTTTGTAGATAATATTCCTACCGTCATCACCATCGGTGGAAGCAACCAGGTGCGCATCTCGACCAATTACCGCATCAATGAGTCGAGCGACACGGTCGACCAAGAGATTCTTACATTGATATATAACGGTCTCAAAGATGAGGTGGGCGGCAAATCGCAAGAAGCTTTCGTGACGGAGAATGTGATGAGTATACAGAAAGTAGGTCCGAGTATCGCCGAGGATATCACTGTCGGTGCCGTTTGGGCTGTTGTCCTTTCCCTCTTGGCCATCGCTCTTTATGTGTTGGTACGGTTCCGCGACTTGGCATTCAGTGTCGGTACGCTTGCTTCTTTGGCATTCGATACCGTGATTATTCTGTTGGTTTATTCGCTCTTCAACGGATTGCTTCCCTTCTCGATGGAAATCGACCAGACCTTCATTGCCGCCATTCTTACCAACATCGGTTACTCGGTGAACGACAAGGTGGTTGTGTTCGACCGTGTGCGGGAGGTTATCGGTATTTATCCCAAACGTGACCGTTGGCTTGTCATCAATGAAGCACTTAACAGTACCCTTTCGCGTACCATCAGCACCTCGTTGAGTACGGCTCTTGTGCTGCTCTCCATCTTTATTTTGGGTGGTGATTCTATCCGCAGTTTCTCTTTCGCCATGTTGCTCGGTGTGATTATCGGTACCTATTCGACCTTGTTTGTTGCCGTGCCCATTGCCTATGAAATGATGAAGAAAAAATTTGCAAAAGCGATGGCTTCCGAAGCCGCTTGATGCAAAGCTCTTATATGAAAAGAAGCCTCGGAAATTTTTCCGAGGCTTCTTTTTTGGGAGGATATTTATGCTTTGGAGGCTTTGATAGCCCCAAGGTGGATTTTACGACAGGCTGTCGTCCTTCTCGTGGTAGGTATAAGTGATAGACGGCAGGCGAAGCTCTTTTCGCCCGCCTTTGATGCGGGATTTGATATGCCGACGGGTTTGCGGGGTCGACGAATGCCGACCGTTGTTTGACCGCTGTGCCGTCCTTGAGAAATGTTTTTTGCCGGTTGTGGTACACGGGATTCTTTTGTGACATCGACGGATTCTCGTTCGACGGGACGGATTCATACCCCGCCTTGAAAACGACGATAGAGGGAATCTCCTGCGGCGGGAAATGGCCGCGAGGTAGCCGAATCATTTTTCCTTTTGATTGTCGGATTGCCGCACCGTATAGGAAGGCAATGGTTGCTTGTGGCATTTTGGACAGCATGCGTCCAAACCCCTCTTTTGTCGGGTGAAGCGGAAGTGTGACGGGAATATGTCTGTCGGAAAATGGGGCCGGGCTCGATGCTCAGAAAACCCATTCCACGCCGATGGCGATGAGGTAGTAGCGAATGCCTTTACCCAGCAGCATCGAGAGCGAGACGCCAAGCAGATTGGCTCTCATGAGGCCCAAGGCCACGACGATGGCATCGCCGATGCCGGGAACAAAAGAGAAAAAGCCCATGAGCGAACCTTTCCCTTGCAGGAAACGCTGCGTTTTTTCGAGTTTCTCGTGAGAGAGTTTCAGGTATTTCTCTATCCATTCGGTTTTTCCCAGTCGGCCTATGTAGTAGCAGGTGATGCCTCCCAGCCAGTTGCCCAGGGAGGCTGCCACGGTGCAGCCGATGGCGTCGTATCCGGCGGCGATGAGCAGTCCCAGTACGACTTCGGAGCTGAACGGGAGCACGCTTCCCGCCAGGAATGCGGCGATGAAGAGACCTATGTAGCCCCACTCACTCAGTGTGGTCAGAAATTCCATATATAAAGCAGCAGGTAAGCGGCGACAACCACGCAGGCTTGCCAGGGTGCGTAGCGGTTGCGGGCGTGAATGAGATAATAGGCCGAGGCTTGCGCCGTGACGATGTGTATCCACGGCAGGAAGTCGGCCGTGCGGTCGGGGTTGAGCAGGGCAGCGGCCAGTATAAAGAGGAGCAGCAACAGCAGGAAACGGTTGCTGCGCCATATCTGTATCTTGTGGCGGGTGATGAGGTAACTGCCCGACAGGCAACAGCTCACACCGATGAGGGCGGCAATGCCATATCCCGTCAGTGCGGTCGGGTCGTCGACTTGCAACGAGTAGGGCAGGCCGGGAATATACGACACAAACTGGTCGAAGGTGTAATAGATGTGCAGGTCGAAGATGATATTTGCCACGAAAAGCAGCCATACCGGCGTAGCGATACCCAGCAGGAAGGCTGTCGCCGATTTCCAGGTCAGCTCCTGCATGTAGGCCAGTCCTGTGCCGAGGGCGACAATCATTGCGGCTGCCGGCGGCCAAAGCAAGGTGCAGGCCGTTGTGAGCAGCCCTATGCCATAGGCGGCTTCGCGCCCCTCTTTCTGGTAAGAGGTAAAGAGCAGGTAGAGCCACACGACGAGCAGCGGCGACAGGAGCAAGGCGGTATTGAGACGGTCGGCAAAAGCAGGGTTGCAGAGGTTGAGAAACAGCAGGGTGGTGGCGGGAAGCCAAGTGCGCCGCTGCATGAGGTTGCAGGTGTTGTTGAGGTGTATGAGCAATATGCAACTCAGCAGCGTGGCCGCGCTGTGCAGGAGATAGATAATGACCCGCGACTGCCACAGCGGCGTGTCGGCCGGCAGGGTACCGACGACCGATCTGTCGGGCTCCCGCATCACGAGGGCTACCAGTGACAACAGCCACACCGTGCCCCAGGTGATGGGGACGGTGCGACGGCT
This sequence comes from Candidatus Caccoplasma merdavium, assembly GCA_018715595.1. NCBI lineage: Bacteria > Pseudomonadati > Bacteroidota > Bacteroidia > Bacteroidales > Bacteroidaceae > Candidatus Caccoplasma > Candidatus Caccoplasma merdavium. Next base: position 9,364 of record DVLI01000007.1, read on the forward strand.
GTCGATGGCAGAAAGGAGTTTCTCGGTCGATAAGGTCATGAGTGCAACCCGGTGAGTCGTGGTTAGAGGTCGAATCCGATGTCGGAACGGAAATATTTCTTCTCGAAATGGATTTTCGAGGCGTTGGCAAACGAGCGTTGCAGGGCATCGTCCTTGTCTTTTCCGTAGGAGCTGACGGCGATGACGCGGCCGCCGTTGGTGACGATGTGACCCTCTTTCTCGGCCGTTCCGGCGTGGAACACGATGCTGTCGGTCACGTCGTCGATGCCGGTGATGACCTTTCCTTTCTCATAGGCTCCGGGGTATCCGCCCGATACCAGCATCACGGTGACGGCCGAGCGCGGGTCGACGTCGAGCACGCGACGGTCGAGGTCGCCTTGGGCCACGCCTTCGAGCAGTTCCACGAGGTCGCTTTTGATGCGCAGCATGACGGCTTCGGTCTCGGGGTCGCCCATGCGCACGTTGTATTCGATGACCATCGGTTCGTTTTTCACGTTGATGAGGCCGAGGAAGATAAATCCCTTGTAGTCGATACCCTCCTCCTTCAATCCGTTGATGGTGGGCACGACGATGCGCTCTTCGACCTTCTTCATGAAAGTGGCGTCGGCAAACGGTACGGGCGATACGGCACCCATGCCGCCGGTGTTGAGGCCGGTGTCACCCTCGCCGATGCGTTTGTAGTCTTTGGCTTCGGGCAGGATTTTATAGCTCTTGCCGTCGGTGAGGACGAAGACCGAACATTCGATACCCGAGAGGAACTCCTCGATGACGACCGTGCGGCTGGCTTCGCCGAACATGCCCGAGAGCATCTCTTTGAGCTCGGCCTTGGCCTCTTCGAGCGTGGGGAGTATGAGCACCCCTTTTCCGGCGGCGAGGCCGTCGGCTTTGAGCACATAGGGGGCTTCGAGGGTTTCGAGGAAGGCATAGGCTTTGTCGATGTTCTCGGCGGTGAAGCTCTCATAACGGGCGGTGGGTATGTGGTGGCGCATCATGAAGGCTTTGGCAAAGTCTTTGCTCCCTTCGAGGCGGGCTCCCGAGGCCGAGGGGCCGATGACGGGTATCGAGGCCAGTTGCGCGTCGTTCTTGAAGAAGTCATAGACTCCTTTCACGAGCGGATCTTCGGGCCCTACCACCACCATGTCGATGGCGTGGGCGAGTGCAAACTCTTTGAGGGCCGGGAAGTCGGTGGCCGAGAGAGCGACGTTCTTCCCGATGCGGGCGGTTCCGGCGTTGCCCGGGGCGATGTATAGATTCTCCACGCGGGGACTTTGGGCTATTTTCCATGCCAAGGCGTTTTCGCGGCCGCCTGAGCCTAATAACAGAATATTCATGACAAATATGTTTTATAAATTATTTCAGATAATCGTCGAAGTAGCGGATTACTTTTTCATAGAGGTGCACCCGTTCGGGGCCGATGACGTTGTGGGCGTGTCCCGGATAGACGAAGTAATCGGGGTAGGTGCCCGCCTGAATGCAGCTTTTCAGGAACGAGAGGCTGTGTTGCCACACCACGACGGGGTCGGTGTCGCAGTGTATGAGCAGGAGGTGCCCGGTGAGGTTGCCCGCTTTGAGGTTGAGGTTCGAGTCTTTGTAGCCTTCGGGGTTTTTCTGCGGGGAGCCCATGTAGCGTTCGCCATACATCACCTCGTAGTATTTCCAGTCGATGACGGGGCCGCCGGCCACACCCGCTTTGAAGACGTCGCCGTGGGTGAGCATGAGGTTGGTGGTCATGAAGCCGCCGAAGCTCCACCCGTGTACGCCGATGCGTGTGGTGTCGCACCACGGCTGTGCCTGCAACCAGGCGATGCCGCGCATCTGGTCGGCCATCTCTTCCTCGCCCAGGCGGTGGTGGGTCACGTCTTCGAAAGGCAGGCCGCGGTTGGCCGAGCCCCGGTTGTCGAGGGTGAAGACGACATAGCCGCGTGTGGCCATGAGCAGGTCGTTGCCCGAGGCGCCCCAAAGGAAGCGGTCGGTTACCATCTGGGCGTGCGGGCCGCCGTAGACGTAGACGATGACGGGATATTTCTTTTCGGGGTCGAAGTGGGGCGGACGGGTGACGCGGTAGTAGAGCGTGGTCGTGTCGTCGGCCGCTGTCAGCGTGCCGCAGATGACACTGGGCAGGTCATATCCCTTGTAGGGATTCTCGGCCGTGAGGAGCGTCTCGGTCTTGCCGCTGGCGGTGTTGACGAGCTGGGTGATGCGCGGTGTCTCGTGATTGGCAAAGAGGTCGATGGCATAGCGACCCGAACGGCTCAACCGCACATTGTGCACGCCGCTTTGCGGGGTGAGCCGTGTGCGTCGACCCGAGGCGACGGAGACTTTGTAGAGGTTTGTTTCGAGCGGAGAAGCCTCGGTCGAGGTGATGAAAATCGACTTCCCGTCGGGCGACGGGGTGGCCGAGAGCACTTCCCATGCACCCGAGGTCAGCTGACGGAGCAGGCGTCCCTCGGTGTTGTAGAGGTAGAGGTGGTGGTATCCGTCGCGGCGCGAGAGCAGCACAAAGCGGTCGTCGTGGCCGGGCAGGAAGAAGATGGGGTGTTGCGGCTCGACATACTTCTCCGAAGTCTCGGTGCAGAGGGTGCGCAACAGGCGTCCCGTCGAGGCGTCGTAGGCTTCGAGGCGGCAGGTGTCCTGGCCGCGGTTGAGGCGTTGCAGGTAGATGCACGACTCGTCGGGCGACCAGGTGATGTTGGTCAGGTACTGGTCTTTCTCTCCGGGGGTGCGCAGGTATACGGTGTCGCCCGAGGCGAGGTGGCAGATGCCCACTTTCACCTCATGGCTGGCCATGCCCGCCATGGGATATTTGATGGCTTTGAGGGCGGCCGTGCGGGCCGATATGTCGACGAGCGGATAGTTGGTTACCCGGCTCTCGTCCATGCGGTAGAAGGCTACGGCGTTGCCTCGCGGCGACCAGAAGATGCCTTTGCTTATGCCGAACTCGTTGCGGTGCACGTTGGAGGCGCCGAACGACACGGCTTCGTTGTCGTCGTGGGCGATGACCGTGCGGTTGCTGTCGCTGTCGATGACCACGAGGTCGCGACCTTGTGTCGCGGCCAGTCGCTTTTGATGGGGTTCAAAGGCGAAGTTGGTGTCGCCCCTGCGGTAGGGTATACGGTAATCGACCCGGTCGGTCTCGGGGTTGAAGAGCAGGAACGACGATTGCAGCCACAGGCCGAGCCGCGGGGTGCCGTCGCGCTCTTCGATGGAGAAGGCGGGCATTGATTTCACGGCTTTCAGGCCGACCTCTTCGAGACCCTTGTTCAGCCGGGAGAGGGTAAGCCACGGTTGGTGCCGGTTGCTTCCCGGACGGGTGATGAGCAGGGTGTCGCCTTGGGCAAAGAGGTAGTTGTCGCCGACAAAGGTGAGCTGTCGCAGACCTTTGGGCACGAAGCGATAGGTGTTTTTCCCGCCGGGAATCAAATCCTGGGCGGTAAGTTGTTTGTCTTGTGCGGCGGTGTTCATGGCGAGCAATAGCGTGAACAGAACAATGAGATGGCGTTTCATGATGGCGTCGGATTATTTTTTCTTGCGCGGTCTGAGGCTTTTGCCGTTTTGGGGGGCGTCTTTTTTCTCGTCGGGATTGCCGATGGAGGGTTTGCGTCCGATGACGTAGCTGCGTATGGCTTCGTCGCCGTGGGGACGGTTGCGGCGGTAGCGCGATATTTTTATTTCGTCGTCGTCGAAGTAACTGTCGGGGAGTCGGTTGGTATTCGTCGGCTCGTTTCCCTCCGCTTTCCCGAAGGGGCGCTCCCGGCGGTAGCCGTCCCGGTTCTCGCTGCCGGCTTTGCCGGCGAAGGGGCGACCGTTGCGACGTTCGCGTTGCGGCTTCTCGCTGCGTGTTTCGTCTTTCTCGCGTTGCGGCTTGCGATCGTCGAACGCGTAGAATTTCCCGGGTCGTTCTTTTCCCCGTTTTCCATTGTTGTTGAACGGCTTACGGTCGTCGAAAGTGCGGAATTTTTCGTCGCCTTCGGTTGCGGCCGGTTTCTTGAATCCGCCGGTTTCGCGCTTGAAGTCGTTGTATTTCCCGTCGAAGATTTCATATTTGCGGAACTCGCATTCGAGGGCGCCGTTCATCATGGGCAGACGGGCGGCGGCTTTGAGCCCGATGTGGTCGAAGCATTCGTTGCGGTAGCTGAGCACCCAGGCGTCGAACCCTTTGAAAACGTGTTTCAGTTGTGATCCTATCATGGTGTAGAGCCCCATGAGGTCGTCGCTGGTGATGCGTTCGCCGTAGGGAGGGTTGGTCACCAGGAGTCCGCCCGGGGTGATGTCGCCTTCGGCATATTGTTGCATGGGCTTGGTCGAGAGGTCGATGTAGCGGCTCATGCCGGCGTTCTTGATGTTGGCCAGGGCTATCTCGGTGGCGGCGGGAGAGATGTCGCTGCCGTAGATTTTGTGGGTGAAGGGGCGTTCGTGGCTCTCGTCGTTGTAGAGGCGGTCGAAGAGCTCCTCGTCGAAGTCGTTCCAGTGTTTGAAGGCGAAGTCCTTGCGGTAGATGCCGGCCGGCGTTCCCGTGGCGATGAGGGCGGCCTCGATGAGGAGGGTTCCCGAGCCGCACATGGGGTCGATGAAGTCGCGGCTGCCGTCCCAGCCGGCCAGCAGCAACAGGCCGGCGGCGAGCACTTCGTTGAGCGGGGCTTCGGTCTGTGCCACGCGGTATCCGCGGCGGTGGAGCGATTCGCCCGAGCTGTCGAGCGAGAGGGTGCAGGTGGTCTGGCTGATGTGCAGGTTGATGAGTATGTCGGCGTTGCTCAGCCGCACCGAGGGGCGTTTGCCGTATTTCTCGTTGAAGAAGTCGGCGATGGCGTCTTTGGCGCGGTAGGTCACGAACTTGGAGTGGCGGAATTCGTCGGAGTAGACCACCGGGTCGATGGAGAAGGTCATCTCGGGAGTGAGATACTGTGTCCAGTCGAAGGCTTTGACCTGGGCATAGAGCTCGTCGGTGTCGCCGGCCGTGAAGGTGTGTATCGGTTTGAGAATGCGCAAGGCGGTGCGGCAGTGGAGGTTGGTCTTGTAGAGCAACTCCTTGTCGCCGGTGAACGACACCATGCGGCGTCCTGTTTCGATGTTTTCTCCGCCGAGGGCGGCAATTTCTGAGGCAAGAACTTCTTCGAGACCTTGAAAGGTTTTTGCGATGAATGTGGTGGAAGATTCCATTATTTTCGGGCTTTACTTTGTACAATGCGGGCATTGGGGGCGACATCTTCGGTGACCCAGATGTTGCCGCCGATGGTGGCTCCACGGCCTATCGTGATGCGGCCGAGAATGGTAGCGTTGGAGTAGATGATGACATCGTCTTCGAGAATCGGGTGGCGGGGTATGCCTTTGATGGGGTTGCCTTCGTCGTCGAGGGGGAAGCTCTTGGCACCGAGGGTCACTCCTTGGTAGAGTTTCACGTTCTTGCCGATGATGGCGGTGGCGCCGATGACGACACCGGTACCGTGGTCTATCGAAAAGTATTCACCGATGGTGGCAGCGGGGTGTATGTCGATGCCGGTCTCGGAGTGGGCCATCTCGGTGAGGATACGCGGGATAAGGGGGATTCCCTGCTGATGCATTTGGTGGGCGACACGATAGTTGATCATGGCCCGTATGGCCGGGTAGCAGTAAATCACCTCTCCATAGCTCTCGGCGGCGGGGTCGCCGTTGTAGGTGGCGATGACGTCGGTCGACAGCAGGCGGCGCAGCTCGGGCAGTGCTTCGATGAATCGGGCGGCGTGTCCCTCGGCTGTCCGATGCAGCTCGGCCAGCGAAGACGCGTCGCAGGTTTCGGAATTGTCGAAGTGGAGTACCGAAAAGACTTGGTCGGCCAGCAGGATATAGAGTCGCTCGGCGGCGGTGCCGAGGTGGTAACCGATGGTGAGGCCGTTGAGTCCCGAGAGACCGAAGTAGCCGGGAAAGAGGAGCTTGCGGCAAAGCCCGATGATTTCATCGAGTTTCTCTATCGAGGGCATGCGCTGCTCATCGGAGCCGTGATAGCTCAGCTTGCTCTGGGGGTCGCGGTAGGAGAGTTGCTCCACGACATCGGCGATGATATGGGTGTGAGAGGTCATGTCGGTAAGGTGCAATGCTGATTAAGGAGACAAAGATAAGACAATTTACCGACAATCGCCGGCTTTGCGCCGGGAAAGTAATACGTTGTTTCCTCAAAAAAGACCGGCCCGCCTCGGGTTTCCCGGGCGGGTCGGTCAGGTGGAAGATGCGGCATGCCGCTTATTGCCGGCCGCTTTTCCGGCGCAGGAGCCGTTTTATCCACAGATAATAGCCGGTCAAGGGTAGGGTGGCACCGACGAGGGCGGCGATGAAATAGAGAATGCGGGTGGGCATGCCTCCCCAGCTCCCCACATGCAGGGTGTAGAGCCAACCGCGCAGTTTGCTGGTGCGGGGACTCTCTTTGTAGCGTGTGATGGAGGTGATTTCACCACTTTCCGGGTCGAAGGCATAGCGGTCGGCCGCCCGTTGGTTGCCCCACTTTCCCCAGGAGACCGAGGCGTTGCCGTCGCCGATGGTGATTTGTTCGAAACCTTTGTTTTGCGCCGACAGCTCCTCATAGACCTGTTGCCAGTGGGCATAGGTCGTTGTGCGGGCGCCGGGACGCCGGCTTTGCCCGTCGGCTTCTGCCCGCCGATTCCTGGAAACCTCCTTTGCGCTCTCTGAGGCGGTGTCTTTCTCTCGGTTGGCCGATGACGCGTGTGTTTGATTTTGCGATGCGTCGGCACCGAAAATTTTGTAGACCCCGTCGCGGTACCACGAGAACGACCAGGTCAGTCCCGTCAGGGCCATGACCAGCAGGAATACCAGCGTGTACATGCCTCCGGCGACGTGCAGACCATATTGGAATCGCGCCGCACCTTTTCGGAGGGGTATTTTGAGACTGTTCGTCAGCGCTTTGCGGTTTCTGGGCCACCAGACGACGATGCCCGATACGAGTATGACGACAAAGAGCAGCGTACTCACGCCGACGATGAGTTTCCCCACGAAGAGCCCTCCGTCGGGGCGGGCGCTGTCGAGCAGCCAGCGGTGCAGCCTGAACATGACCGAGAAAAACGGCGTCCGTTCGTTCCGCCCCAGCACTTCGCCCGTATAGGGGTCGATAGAGAGCGAGGCGCGGCGGGGTTGCGAGAGCGATACCTGCCAACTGCGCCGCGGGTCGGCTTGGACGGTGAGCCCCGTGGCTTCGGTGCCATCGGGCAGCTTGGCCGCCGCCATCTCCATGAGCCGGTCGGCCGGCAGCGGCGCGGCCTTCACTTCCTCGACGTAATAAAGGTCGGGGCGGCAGAGTTGCGTGATTTCGGTCTCGAAGACCAACATGGCTCCCGAGAAACATATCAACGTGATGATCAATCCGAAGGGGACCGAGAGCCATAGATGCAGGTGGCGAAAGATTTTTCTCATGCGCATAGTCGTTCAGGAGAGCCTTGCCGGGTCTTGACGCCCGGCAGGCTCTTGTTTTGAGGATAAATGTTTTTCTCCGTTCGAAGGTTTATTGCACCGCCAGTTTCCCTACACCGCTCACTTGGGTGGCGACGATGGTGATTCCTTTCGAGGCCGAAGCCGAGACCGGGTCGATTTTGTAGATGGCCGGATAGTCGTCGGTGGTGGTGACGGCGATGTAGGCGTTGCCGTTCTCGATAAAGGGGGTGTTGCCGAATCCCGAAATGCGGTCGGTCGAGGGCAGTCCCGAGACGAAGGTCAGCGAGCCGGTCGACCCTTTGAAGATGGCCAGGCGGTTGGCCGTCTTGTCCGAGGCGGTGATTTCCTTGTCATACATCAGCAGCAGGAAGTAGTCGTCGGCAATGAACCAGCTGCGCAGGAAGGCCGCCTCCCGGCCGTTGTCGTCGGTGAGGGCGTGGTAGTAGCTCTCGTCGAACTCCTGTGTGGCGGTGTTGATGCGCACCACGCCGGCCGGCAGCGAGGTTTGTTGCAGTTCGCTGGCCATGGTCTTGGCGTAGCTCGGCGAAAAGACATAGACATAGCCGTCGTCGGCCTTCCACAACATTTGGTAGTATTGCGATCTGTTGCGGCCGCAGGCGTAGCTTATCTTGTCGGTCTTGATGAGTTTCTTGCCGGTGAGCGTGTTGTCGTCGAAGATGGCCACCCAGCATTCGTCGGGATACTGGGTCCATTGCAGTTCGTCCTTGTCGTAGGCGCCGCTGCCGCTGCCACCCGACTCGGTCTTGATGAGCGAGGCGTAGTCGCCGTCCTTGCGCACCCACTTGTGGGGGTTGCCGTTGTCGTCTTTCTGCATGCAGCCATATTGGCTCAGTCCCATGGGCACAGCGGCCGCATAGACCGCGTCGCCCACCTGTTCGAGACCGGCCAGCGTTACATACTCGCCGTTGCCGAGGAAGTTTTCCGAGAGGTAGGCCGGGTTCCCGGTGTCGTTTGAGGTGACGTTCTCGTTGTTCACGTCGAGATACGAAATGAGGAACGATTTGGGGGTGTAGCCGTTCTCGTCGTTCCACTCCGTGGGGCCGTCGCCCGACGAGGTGGTCATGATATACTGGTTGTAGAGGCCGTAGGTGGTGAAGCGTTTCAGTTCATACTCCTTGGCCCGCTTGTTCATGTCGAAGGCGGCATCGAGCGTGAATGATTGAGTCGTCCCCGCATTGCCCTGGTGATAGTTGAGGGCATAGAGCATCTGGTCGTTGTAGAAAATCCAGTAGGAGGCACCCTCATTGACCAACCCTTGTGTAGTGGCCGATACCTTGCAGGAAGGGTCGTCGAGCCGGTCGGCCGTGAGCAGGACGTTGGTCGAGTTGCCCGATGCCTCTACCGTGGCCGCAATCACATAATTACCTTTCGATGCCTCGGTGAGCGTGCCCAGGGCGCCGTTGTTGCTGTCGTTTCCTCCGTCGTCGTCGGAGCAGGAAGCCATGCCGGCCGCAGCGAGTGCGAGAAGTCCGGCAAACAAAAAGTTCTTTCTCATTTTTCAGAAATTAAAAGTTTATGATGTTTGTGTATGATGTCCGAAAGTCAGTTGCCGAAGCAGATGCGTACTTTGCCGTAAAAGGCCCGCCCGGCTTTTTGCAGACTGAAATTGTCGTACAGCCGTTCGTCGGTGAGGTTGCGGCATTCGAAGGAGAAGTTGTACCGCCCGTTCCGTAGACTGTAAGTGAGCGTCAGGTTGTGCGAGAACTGGTCGGGCACGACGAAGTTGCTCTTTTTCCCCACGGCCTGCGAGTAGTAGGAGAAACTGTGCAGATAGAGGTTTTCGTAGGTTACCGTGAGCAGGTTGCCTTTCCCGAACAAGTCGTGCCAGTAGAGGTTGATGTCGCTGTCGGCAAAAAGATAGGGCACGTTGGGCATGCGCGAGCGGTAGGCGATGTTTTCGACCTGTTTGCCTGTGCTGCCTATTTGGTACTTCTCGTTGTCGCGCACGTCCATCTGAGTGAAGTTGCCTCCGAGACTGAGCCATTTGTCGAAACTGTACCGGGCCGAGAGGTTGACCCCTTGCGTCAGGACTTTGCCGTAGTTGATGTAGGTGGCGTTCTCTTTGCCGCCGCTCAGGTCTTGTATGTTGCGCTGAATGTAGTCGCTGGTGTTGCGGTAGACGAATCCCGCTTCGAGGTAGAGGGTGTGCATGCCGAAGGTCGGGTTGTAGCTCAGGTTGAGATTGACGTTGTGGCTCTTCTCGGGTCGCAGGGTTACTTCGCCGCTTTCCAGGTCTTCGTCGCCGAAGAGCTCTTCGATGGTGGGCAGCCGGCAGGCTCTCTCATATGAGGCTTTGGCTTGTAACTTACTGACAATAAAATAGGTGCCGGCCACGCCATATCCCCAGCTGTTGCTGGTGCGGCTGGTGCGCACATAGTCGCTGGCGTTGTCGTCGACGGCCATGGGGCCGGCCACCTGCTGCCGGTAATGTTTCCCGAAGAGCGACAGGTTCCAGTGTTTCGAAGGGGAGAGGCGGTAGGAGAGGCCGGCGATGTTCTTGCGGGTCTCCTTGGCGATGGCGTCGGTAGCCTCCTCTTCGGCCAGCAGCGAGGTGTTGTCACGACGGAAGGCGTTCCACACGTTGTTGAACGTGAGCAGGTGCATCGAGCCGATGCGGTAGTTGAGTGTGAGGGTCGCGTTGCCGTTGTTGTTGTCCGAGCGGGTGTGTTGGTACGACTGCTCGCCGCGGGAGTTCATCACCTTTTTCTCACCGAGCCAGTTGTATTCGTAACGGGCGGTGTCGACGTTGAAGGTGGCATTGCGGTTGTAGTTGGCCGTGAATACGACATCGAGGCCCGGCGTGAAGAGGTCGCGCTTGCTGTATTCGAGCGAAGGCATGAACGAGTGTCCCCGGCGGTGTTTCTCGCCGAAGACGGTCTTTTGGCGCACGCCCGTCTGTATCTCCTGGTACATGTTGGAGTAGGTGAAACCGACGAGCAGTCGGTCGGCCCAGGATTTGTTTTCGACGCCGATTTTCGCCACGACGGCTTCGTTGTGGTAGGTGTCGTGAAACCGCTTCACACGTTGGGTCTTCTCGGTATCGAAGTCGGTGGTGCCGTCGTCCTTGAAATATTTTATCGGGGCGTCGACCCGGTAGTTGTTGTCGGAGTAGTTCTGGAATGCCGTGAGTTCATAGACGAAGCCGTTGTCGAGCCGTTGCCCGAAGTCGATGTGCGACTTGTGGGTGTTGAACGAGCCGTAGGAGTAGGAGGCATCGACATGCCAGCGCCGGCGTTGGCGGTTGGTGACGATGTTGATGACTCCCCCCAAGGCATCGGTGCCGAACCCTACCGGCACTACCCCTTTATAAACTTCGATGCGGTCGGCAAAGTTGATGGGAATGTTGTTCAGCCCGAACGAGCTGCCCACCCCCTCTTGCGGTACGCCGTCGATGAATACCTTGACGTGTTTCCCGCTGAACCCGTCGAGCGTGATGGCGGTACTCGACCCCACGCCGCCCGATTCGCGCACCTTCACGCCGGGTACTTTGGCCAGCGTGCCGGCCAGGTCGCGGGTCGTGTTGTGCAGCCCCTTGGCGTCGATGGCCACGGCGTTGTAGGCCGAGCGGTTGATGCGGCTCACCCCGTTGGTGCCGGTTACGGCAACTTCGCGCAACGCCTTGACTTCGGGCTCGACGACGATGTCGAGTTTTACCCTCTTTCCATCGACGATTTCGACCTCCCGCTCTACTGTCTTGTAGCCGAGTGCGGTGACAATCAGCGTGTATTTCCCGACCGGCGCTTTGATGCGGAAAATCCCCTCTTTGTCGGTTTGGCTGCCACGGCCAGAGCCTTTGAGGTGGGCGGTGGCAAAGGTGACGGCTTCGTTGCCGCGGGTGACGACGCGCCCCGAGAGCATTCCTTTTATTTCGCAGAAAACAGGTGTGGTGGCTAAAAAAAAGAAAAAGAGAAAACAGAGTTTTTTTGCCTTCATTTGCAATGATATAATCTTGTAAAAATCACTGCAAATTTCTGTATTATGCCCTGCTGCGACAATACCGAAAAAAGGGGGTTTCTTGTCGTGCGGCTACCTCTATTTTATGAAAGGCAGGTGAACGACCGTAATAAAAAATCCCGGCACATTTCTGTGTCGGGATTTAAGACGTATGTTTGGCGGAGAGCAGAGCGCTTGTCCGCGCGGAGAAATTAGTCTTTCAGTTTGGCCTTGATAAACTCGCGGTTGAGGCGGGCGATGTTGGTAATCGAGATGTTTTTGGGGCATTCGGCTTCGCAGGCGCCGGTGTTGGTGCAGTTGCCAAATCCCAGTTCGTCCATCTTCGAGAGCATGGCCTTGGCGCGGCGGGCGGCTTCGATGCGGCCTTGGGGCAGCAGGGCGAGCTGGCTCACCTTGGCCGAGACGAAGAGCATGGCCGAGCCGTTTTTGCAGGCGGCTACGCAGGCTCCGCAACCGATGCAGGTAGCGGCGTCCATGGCCTCATCGGCGTTGGCTTTGGGAATGGGTATGGCATTGGCATCGGGAACACCGCCGGTGTTGACCGAGATGTAACCGCCGGCTTGCATGATTTTGTCGAAGGCGCTGCGGTCGACCATCAGGTCGCGAATGACCGGGAACCCGGCCGAACGCCACGGCTCTACCGTGATGACATCGCCGTCGTTGAACTTACGCATGTGCAGCTGGCAGGTCGTTACATCTTCGTCGGGCCCGTGGGGGTGTCCGTTGATGTAGAGCGAGCACATGCCGCAGATACCTTCGCGGCAGTCGTGGTCGAAAACGACGGGGTCTTCACCGTTGTTGATGAGTTGTTCGTTGAGAACGTCGAGCATTTCGAGGAACGAACTCTCGGTGGAGATGTTTTGGAGCGAATACTCTTTGAAAGCGCCTTTTTCTTTGGGGCCTTTCTGACGCCAGATTCGGAGCGTTATGTTGATATTTTTTTCCATAATCGTATGCCTATAAGATTATTGTTTGTAATTACGTTGTTGTACCTTGATGGCTTCGTATTTCAACTCCTCTTTATACATGACGGGTTCTTTGTCGTCGCCTTGGTACTCCCAGCAACTTACATACATATATTTGTCGTCCTGACGCAGAGCCTCTCCATCGGGGGTCTGGTATTCCTCACGGAAGTGTCCGCCGCACGACTCGTTGCGGTTGAGGGCATCGAGGGCCATGAGGTGGCCTATCTCGATGAAGTCGGCCAGACGCAGGGCTTTTTCCAGCTCGACGTTGAGCGTGTTGGCTTCGCCGGGGATATGCACGTTGGTCCAGAACTCTTTCTTCACCTCCTTGATTTTTTCAAGGGCGATTTCGAGACCCTCTTTGGTGCGGCCCATACCCACGAATTCCCACATGATGTGGCCGAGCTCTTTGTGAATGGAGTCGACCGAACGTTTACCCTTGATGTTCATCAGTTTGGCGATGCGGGCGTTTACGTCTTTCTCGGCTTGCACAAACTCGGGTAGGCTGGTGCTGAAACGGGGCACGGTGATTTGGTCGGAGAGGTAGTTCTGTATCGTATAGGGCAATACGAAATATCCATCGGCGAGACCTTGCATCAGGGCCGATGCTCCCAGACGGTTGGCTCCGTGGTCGGAGAAGTTGGCTTCACCGATGGCGAAGAGGCCGGGAATGGAGGTGCTCAGTTCGTAATCGACCCAAATACCGCCCATCGTGTAGTGAATGGCCGGGTAGATTTTCATCGGGGTCTTATAGGGGTTCTCGTCTACGATTTTTTCGTACATCTGGAAGAGGTTGCCATAGCGGGCGCGAACCACGTCTTCACCGAGGCGTTCGATGGCCGAGGCAAAGTCGAGATATACGGCCAAGCCGGTCGAACCGATGCCGTAGCCGGCGTCGCAACGCTCTTTGGCGGCACGCGAGGCCACGTCGCGGGGCACGAGGTTACCGAAGGCCGGGTAGCGGCGCTCCAAGTAGTAGTCGCGGTCTTCTTCCTTGATGTCGGTGGGTTTCAGTTTGCCGGCGCGAATGGCTTCGGCGTCTTCTTTTTTCTTGGGTACCCAGATGCGGCCGTCGTTGCGGAGCGACTCCGACATGAGGGTGAGTTTCGACTGGAATTCGCCGTGTACGGGAATGCAGGTCGGGTGAATCTGTGCGAAGGCGGGGTTGGCGAAGTAGGCGCCTTTGCGATAGCATTGCATGGCTGCCGAGCCGTTCGAGCCCATGGCGTTGGTCGAGAGGAAGAAGGTGCGGCCGTAACCACCGGTGGCGATGACCACGGCGTGGGCGGCATAGCGCTCTATCTTACCGGTGATGAGGTTGCGGGCAATGATACCGCGGGCACGGCCGTCGATGATGACGAGGTCGAGCATTTCGTGGCGGGGGAAGAGTTTCACGGTGCCTTTCTTCACTTGGCGGCTCAATGCCGAGTAGGCGCCGAGCAACAGTTGCTGGCCGGTCTGTCCTTTGGCATAGAAAGTACGCGACACTTGGGCACCACCGAACGAACGGTTGTCGAGCAATCCGCCGTATTCACGGGCGAAGGGTACGCCTTGTGCCACGCATTGGTCGATGATGGAGTTTGACACTTCGGCCAGACGGTAAACGTTGGCTTCGCGGGCGCGGTAGTCGCCGCCCTTGATGGTGTCGTAGAAGAGGCGGTACACGCTGTCGCCGTCGTTCTGGTAGTTCTTGGCGGCATTGATACCTCCTTGTGCAGCGATGGAGTGGGCGCGGCGGGGAGAGTCTTGAATGCAGAAACTCAGCACGTTGAATCCCATTTCACCGAGCGATGCGGCAGCCGATGCGCCGGCCAGGCCGGTACCTACGACGATGATGTCGAGGCGGCGTTTGTTGGCGGGGTTCACCAGTTTCTGGTGGCTTTTATAGTTGGTCCACTTTTCGGCCAAGGGGCCTTCGGGAATTTTGGAGTCGATTTTTTTTGCAGCCGGTTGGGTTGCAGCTTGCGGGGCTTCCTGTTGGGTTTTAGCCTCCATAGCTTCGGGGGTTATATCTGTTTTAGCCATAGTCAATATGATTAGATGATGTTACGTTATGCTATGAAACCGAAATAGATGGCTACCACAGCAAATCCGAGGCAGAGAATGGTCGTGTAGATGTTGGAGATGCATTTCCAGCGCGACAGCCAGATTTTGTTGTTCCAGCCCAGCGTCTGAATGGCGCTCCAAAAACCGTGGGTGAGGTGGAACCAGATGGCCACGAACCATACCAGGTAGATGACGGCCACGATGGGGTTGCCGAGCGTCTCGACGATGAGACCGTATCCGTCGTGGGGGTTCACTTCGGGCAGAATGCCGGTGATTTCGTTGAACTGCATTTTGAACCAGAATTGGTACAAGTGCAATGCGATGCCCAATACGACGATGATGCCCAATACAAGCATGTTCTGGGAGGCCCATTCGACATCTTTGGGTCTTTCGGTCACTTTGTAACGGTCTTTTCCGCGGGCCCGACGGTTGATGTAGGTCAGCCACAAGGCAAAGAGAATGTGCAGTACTGCACCGGCTGCGATGACGGCGGTACCTGCCAAGGCATACCAGTTGGCTCCCAAGAATTCACACACCGCGTTGTAGCCCTCTTCCGAGAAGATGGCCACCAAGTTCATCGACATGTGGAATGTCAGGAACAAGATAAGAAAAAGACCGGTGAGGCTCATCACCACCTTTTTCCCGATTGATGAGTTTAATAACCACATAAGATTTGAGATTTTTTTTGAGTTAATATTTGTCTTATAATGTATTGCCTATTGAAAACATCTCTTTTCGGCTTGCAAAATTAATGGAATGTCGATATGTATGCAAATATTAAGGAAAAATTTCGCTAATCTGACCGTTGATTCCATTGCAAGGTTGCCATTACGGGGTAGTGGTCGGAGTAGCTTTTGTGTATGATGCGGCTGTCGGTCGCCCGCAGGGCGTCGTTGTGCAGAATGTGGTCGATGCGGAACCACATTCCCGACTCGTGGTAGGTGATGCCCGGGCCGAATCCCGTCGACACATACGCATCGCCGAAATCGCCGCGTATCTTGCGGTAGGCATAGGACTGGGGCGTGTCGTTGAAGTCGCCGCAGATGACGACGGCGCCCGGTATCTCCTCGGCAAACGCGCGTATGGCACGGGCTTGCTTGGCGCGCATGGCACCTGCGCGGGCCAGTTTTTTCAGGAGTTGGTTTTTGGCTTGGGGCAGGAGGTCGGTCGATTGGGTCGGGTGTTTGGCTATCTGCTCATACAGTTCCCGGTCTTTGTGTTCGAGATGGTTCGATTCGAGATGGCAGTTGATGAGCGTGAGCGGCTTCCCGTCGATGGAGAACTGGTAGAGGCAGGCCCGGTTGCTTGATTCGTCGAAAGAGATGGTCTCGACCTTCTTGATAGGGTATTTCGAGTAGCAGGCGATGCCCGTGTGGTAGAGGCTGGGTTTGTAGACGTGGTGGTAGGGGTATTCCGACAGCACCCGTTCTATGCCTCTTTGGGTGAGCTGTTGCCTTTTGGTCGGTTGGTTGCTGTATTCTTGCAGGCAGATGATATCGGCCTCGCTGTCGCGCAGCAGGTCGAGAATCGTGTTGCTCTTCCCGCCGCTGGTCGATGCGGCCTGGCCGAAACTCTGTATGTTGTAGGTGAGCAGGGTGATTCCCTCCTTGGGGCTTCCCCAGTTTATGTGCACGGGAAAGTAGTTGCGGGCCGACCCGAATGAAAGCAGCAGGAAAATCACGGGAAGAAGGGCATATTTCCGTGGACGAATGAAGAGTTGCAGCAGCAGGAGCGACACTTCGAGGAAAAAGAATAAGGGATAGGCCAGCGTGAAGAAGAGTGCCGGTGCAAAACGGTCGGGCGGAATCAGGTCGCTGTATGCGGCTACGAGCAGCAGCCCGCCCGCGACGAGGTTGATGCTCAGAGCCAGTATCCGGTAGGCGGCCGAAAAAATCTTTACGCCCTTTTTCTTATTTTTTCCCGGCTTCGAAGAGTTGTCGTTTTTCGTCCCGTGAGAGTGATTCATATCCCGATTGTTTTATTTTGTCGAGAATGCGGTCTATTTCGACCGTTTTCTCTTGCCGGCGTCGCAAATATTCTTCGTCGCTGACATTCCTTGTGCGGTTTGGGCGGCTCTTTTTGAACGGGCGGCTGCTTGGGGTTCCCGGTTTGAAGAGAAGAACAAATTGGTCGACCATACGGTTGAAACTTTTTGTCAAGTCGCGGCCGGTTTTGTATTGCCGGGCAAAAAGGTAGCCGAAGAGGGCGCCTCCGATGTGGGCAATGTGTCCGCCCGCATTTTGGGACGTGATGCTCAGCAGGTCGAGCAGCACGGTGATCAGGGCAATGTATTTGAGCGAGACATTGCCCAGCAGGAACAGCCTTATTTTATAGTCGGGGGCGTAGGCCGACACGGCAAACACGACGCCCAGTACGGCGGCCGATGCGCCCAGCAGCATGCCTCGGCTGGCGGCGAAATAGGGCAGCAGGTTGTAGGCCGCCAGGTAGAGCACGGCTCCGCTCAACCCGCCCAGGATATAGACCCCGCCAAACTGCTTGGCGTTGAAAAACAGGAGGAAGAGCTGCCCGAACCAGTAGAGCCACAGCATGTTGAAGAGCAGGTGCAGCAGGTCATACTGGAAAAACATGTAGCTGATGACCGTGTAGGGCCGATGCAGCAGGAGGGTGGGGTCGGACGGCAGTTCGAGATAGGGCGCTACCGAGAACGGACTGCCCATCAAGGTGCAGATGATGTCGGAGAGCCGCACGACAAGGAACAGGCCGACGTTGATGAAGATAAACTTTATCGGCAGTTGCCCCGTGTTGTATTTCAGGCGCAGGTCATCAAAAATACCCATTGCGGCTGCCTCCTTTCTTGCGCCAGTAGAGAATGAGTATGAGGCCGAAGAGCATGCCGCCCAGGTGGGCAAAGTGGGCGATGTTGTCACCGCCGCCGCTGCTGCTGCGAATACCCAGGAAGAGCTCGATGAGTCCGTAGCCGATGACGAAATATTTGGCCTTGATGGGGATAGGGATAAACATCAGGAAGAGCTCGGCGTTGGGGAACAGCATGCCGAAGGCCAGCAAAATGCCGAACACGGCACCCGAGGCTCCGATGGTGATGATGTTGTTGAGCATCATTTGCGTGTGCTCCCAGCCGATGGCGGCTTCGGTATGGGCAATGGCTTCATGCAGGGAGAGGTACCAGGTGATTTCCTGTATCAGCCCGGCGCCGAGGCCGGTGATGATGTAAAAGACAAGGAAACGTTTCCCGCCCCACACCATTTCGAGCGTGCGGCCGAAAATGAAGACCGAGAACATGTTGAAGAATACATGCCCGAACGAATAGGGGTCGTGCATGAACATGTAGGTCACCATCTGTGCGGCGTTGAAACGTTCGGCCTGGAAGTAGTGCAGCCCCATGTATTCGACCAGGTCGATACCGAGGGTTTTCTTGAAGACAATGGTTGCCAGCCATAGCAACAAGTTGATAATAATCAGGTTTTTGGTGACAGGCGGAATGCTGCTGAGAAAATTTGACCGGTTTTCAATCATGTGGGTTTATTTATGGTGTGCCGAACAATAACGGCTGTTTCGGGTTGAAAAGTTTTATGCGACACAAAAATAAGGAATATTTCTTTGCCGAAAAGATAAAAAAAGGACAGAATGGGAAAAGGATAAATATTTTTGTCTTTTTTTTGACCTAAACCTTTGTTTTTTTGTTTTTTAATTATACATTTGTCCACAAGTTGATGCTCTTTCCCCTTGTCGGGATAGAAGAAAGGAAGAAGATAAACCATATTTTAATACTAACAATAAACATTATGAACAAAACAGATTTGATTGCTGCTGTTGCAGAAAAAGCCGGCTTGGCCAAGACCGACACCAAAAAGGCGTTGGAAGCATTTGTTGCTACCGTATCGGAAGAGTTGGCAAAAGGTGAAAAAATCGCTTTGATTGGTTTCGGAACTTTCTCTGTCAGCGAGAAAAGTGCAAGAACCGGTATCAATCCCGCTACCAAACAGACCATCACCATTCCGGCTAAGAAAGTGGTAAAATTCAAAGCCGGTGCAGAATTGGCCGACAAAGTAAAATAATTGTTTTACGGATTGAAAAAGAAAAAACCTCTTCCCCGCGGGGAAGAGGTTTTTTCTTTTTTCGTGTAGCCGGGTGAGAGATAGGCCCCGACGAGCGGTAATGGCCTGCACGTCGCGGCCGTGCTTATTCGCCCAGCAAGGAGGGGTATGCCTCGGTCCTAATGATTTCAACCGCTTTGAGATAGGTCGGGTCGGTCGGGTTGTAAATCTTGTAGAACGCCGATGCGTCGTTGTAGAGGTCTCGGGCCAGCAAGGCTTTGAGATGTGTGGCGATGAGGGGCATGGCTTGCTCTCTCTCGGCGGCGTCTTTGGGCGTGATGCCCGACCGGGCGGCCAGTTCGTCGAGCAATTTCAACAGGTCGTCGTCGATGACATATTGGTCGATAAACCGTTGCACGCGCCGGTACTTGGCGTTCAACTCCTTGCGGTGGCTGTCGAGGTAGGTATAGACGCTGCGGTTCAGCACGCCGCTGCGCAGGAGTTGGCGATGGTAGGCGGTGTAGCGTGTGGTGTCGAGGCCCACGAATACATCGGGCATGATGCCTCCGCCGCCATAGACCGTGCGTCCGGTGCGCAAAGTCTTGTAAGTGAGTGAGTCGGTGAAGTGAATACTGTCGGCATTCATCAGTTCGCCATGTATGAACCGCTCATTCAAATCCTGTTCGTATGCTTCGCTCTCGCCTTTGACATAAGGGCGTTGAATGCAGCGGCCGGTGGGCGTGTGGTAGCGGGCCACGGTGAGGCGCAGCAGCGACTGGTCGGGCAGGGTGATGGGGCGTTGTACCAACCCCTTGCCAAACGTGCGACGGCCTACGACCACGGCGCGGTCCCAGTCTTGGAGCGCGCCGGCCAGTATTTCGCTGGCCGAGGCCGACAATTCATCGACCATCACCACGACCCGTTCGTCGGGAAGGAGGGGTTTGCCCGAGGCTTTCTCTTGGGCCCGGCGGGTGTTGCGTCCTTCGGTGTAGACGATGAGTTGGTCTTTGTCGAGGAACATGTCGGCGATGGCGACGGCGACGTTGAGATAGCCGCCACCGTTGCCTTGCAGGTCGAGAATGAGGCGGCGCATACCCTCCTTGCGGAGCGATTTCACCGCTTTTTCCATCTCTTCGGCGCTTTTTTCGGCAAAGCGGCTCAGCCTGATGTAGCCTGTCGAGTCGTCGAGCATGTAGGTGGCGTCGATGCTGTTTACCGGGATTTTATCGCGGGTGATTTTGAATGTTATCGGTTCGCTTACGCCGCGCCGCACGACACCTACCGAGACTTTGCTGCCCCGCTTGCCCCGCAGCATGGTGATGATGTCGTTGATGGGACGTTTCACGCCGGCCACGAGGGTGTCGTCGACCGTCACGATGCGGTCGCCGGGCAAGATGCCCGCTTTTTCCGAAGGTCCGCCGACGATGGTCTGCACGACGAGCAGCGTGTCGTTGAGCATGTTTATCTGCACCCCGATGCCGTCGAAGCGGCCCGACAGGGTTTCGAGCGTCTGCTTCGCTTCATGGGGTGGCAGGTAGGTCGAGTGGGGGTCGAGTTGTTTGAGCATGGCGGCGATGGTCTTTTCGGCGAGGGTGTCTTCGTCGACCACGTCGACATAAAGACGCGAGACGGCGGCTGCCACCATGTTTATCTTGTTGAGCGCATTGAAGCGGCGGGGTTGTTCCTCGCGACGATTCTCGGTCGATGCGCGTCGGTCGTTTTCTTTCGGGGTTTGTGCCATTGCCGTCCCCGTCAGCAGCAGGAGGGGGAGCAGCAGGAGTGTCGTGAGCCTTTTCATGGGTCGGTGGGGTTAGCGGAGGTCGGGGAGAACGAGGTTTTGGGGTATGAACTGTTTCACCGGTTGGTTGAAGCGCAGCAATTCGCGCACGACCGAGGAACTGATGTGGGCATATTGCGGCTCGGTGAAGAGCAGGAGCGTTTCGATGCCCGAGATATCGCGGTTGAGGTCGGCGATGGTCTTCTCGTATTCGAAGTCGGCGACGGAACGTATGCCCCGCAAGATGGCGGTCGCTTCCCGTTTTTTTGCCTCGATGACGGTGAGGTTGTCGTAGGTGATGACTTCGACGCGGGGTTCGTCGGCAAACAGTTTTTGCAGCATCTCCACACGTTGTCCCGGCGTGAAGAGGCAGCGCTTGGCATCGTTGATGCCGATGGCGACGATGACTTTGTCGAAGATTTGCAAGGCGCGCCGCGTCACCGATTCGTGGCCCAGCGTGAAGGGGTCGAATGTGCCCGGATAAAAGGCTGTTTTTTCAGAGGTCTTCATCGTCTACAATCAGGTTATCGATAATGAAATTCTGTCGTTCCATGGTGTTTTTCCCCATGTAAAATTCGAGTAGCTCTTTCACCGAGTCTTCTTTGCGCAGGGTGACCTGGTCGAGCCGGATATTCTCGCCGATGAACTCTTTGAACTCATCGGGAGAAATCTCTCCGAGCCCTTTGAAACGGGTGATTTCGGCGTTCTCGCCGAAATATCTGATGGCCTCGATGCGTTCCTGGTCGGTGTAGCAGTAGCGGGTTTCTTTCTTGTCGCGCACGCGGAAGAGCGGCGTTTGCAAGATGTAGACGTGTCCTTTCTTGATGAGGTCGGGGAAGAATTGCAGCAGGAAGGTGAGCGTGAGCAGCCTGATGTGCATGCCGTCGTCGTCGGCATCGGTGGCGATGATCACCTTGTTGTAGCGCAACCCCTCGATACCGTCTTCGACATTGAGGGCGGCTTGCAGCAGGTTGAACTCCTCGTTCTCGTAGACTACCTCGCGGGTCTGCCCGTAACTGTTAAGCGGTTTGCCCCGCAGGCTGAAAATGGCTTGCGTGTCGGCGTTGCGGCTCTTGCCTATCGAGCCCGAGGCCGAGTCGCCCTCGGTGATGAAGATGCAGGTCTCGTCGCGCAGGTCGCCTTTGGGGTCGTTGTAGTGTATGCGGCAGTCTTGCAGTTTGCGGTTGTGGAGGTTGGCCTTCTTGGCCCGTTCACGGGCAATCTTCGAGACGCCGGCGATGGCTTTGCGCTCTTTTTCGGAGTCTTGTATCTTTTTGAGGAGAATCTCTTTGGTCTCGTTGTTGCGGTGGAGGTAGTTGTCGAGTTCTTTTTTCAGGAAGTCGCCGATGAACTTGTTCACCGTGGGGCCGTCGGGTCCCATGTCGCGCGAACTGAGTTTGGTCTTGGTCTGCGACTCGAAGACCGGTTCCTCGACCTTGATGCTGATGGCGGCTACCATGCCGTTGCGAATGTCGGCATATTCGAAGTTCTTGGAGAAAAACTCCTTTATGGTGCGCGACACCGCCTCTTTGAAGGCCGACAGGTGGGTGCCCCCCAGTATCGTATGTTGGCCGTTGACAAACGAGTAGAACTCCTCGCCATACTGGTCGTTGTGGGTGATGACCACTTCGATGTCGTCGCCTTTGAGGTGTATCATCGGGTAGAGAGGGGTGGCGGTCATCTTCTCGTTGAGCAGGTCGACGAGGCCGTTTTTCGACGTGTACCGCACGCCGTTGTAGATGAAGGTGAGACCCGAGTTGAGGTAGGTGTAGTTCTTGATGAGGGCGACGACAAACTCTTCGCGGTATTTGTAGTCGACGAATATCGTGTCGTCGGGTTTGAAGCACACCCAGGTTCCGTTGTTCTGGTCGGTAGGGATGATGGCGCTCTCTTCGACTTTGTTGCCGCAGGCATAGGTGACGCTTTTGCATTCGCCGTCGCGGTAAGACTCGATGCGGAATTCCGACGAGAGGGCGTTCACGGCCTTGATGCCCACACCGTTGAGGCCGACCGATTTCTTGAATGCCTTGGAGTCGTACTTGGCGCCGGTGTTCATCTTGGAGGAGACGTCGACCACTTTGTCGAGGGGGATTCCCCGTCCGTAGTCGCGCACCGACACGCGGTCGTCTTCGATGTCGACGATGACCTGTTTGCCATAGCCCATCATATACTCGTCGATGGTGTTGTCGATGACCTCTTTGAGCAGCACATAGATGCCGTCGTCGGCGTGCGTGCCGTCGCCGAGTTTCCCGATATACATGCCGGGACGCCGGCGTATGTGTTCTTTCCAGTCGAGGGTGCGTATGCTGTCTGAGCCGTATTCGATTCCGTCTTTGGTGTCTTCTGCCATGGTGTATGCGATTAATGTGGGGTGTCTTTGTTTATTTGCGGCGTTTGTGTCGGCGAGCCATTTTCAGCCCGAAGTTTTTCGGCGAGAGTCCTTTGCCGGGTTTCGGCTTCGGCGTGCGGGTCGGTGACGTGGCGGTGGTGTGGGAGAGGGCGCGTTCTTCGAGGGCGAAGTCGATTTGCCGGCGCTCCATGTCGACGCGGGCAATGACGATGCGCAGCGGGTCGCCGAGGCAGTATTGCCGGCGGGTGCGGTGACCGACCAAGCGGTAGTTTTTCTCGTCGAACTCGTAATAGTCGTCGTCGAGGTCGCGCATGGGAATAAGCCCTTCGCATTTGTTCTCGTCGATTTCGACATACAGCCCGCGGTCGGAGATGCCCGAGATGGTGCCGTCATAGACCTGTCCCAACCGTTCGCTGAGGAACTCGGCCTGCTTGTATTTGATGGAGGCGCGCTCGGCATTGGCCGCCAGCTGTTCCATGTCGGAGGCGTGTTCGCATTTCTCTTCGAGTTTCTCTTTGTCGACGGCGCGACCTTGGTTGAGGTAGCGTTCGAGCAGGCGGTGCACCATCATGTCGGGGTAGCGGCGTATGGGAGAGGTGAAATGGGTGTAGTAGTCAAATGCCAATCCGTAGTGCCCGATGTTGTCGGTCGTGTAGACGGCCTTGGCCATGGTGCGTATGGTGAGGGTCGAGATGAGGTTTTCTTCGGGACGGTTGTGTATCTCGCTGAGCATCTGATTGATGGAGTCGGTGATTTCCGCCCGGGTACCCGAGGCTTTGAGTTGCAGTCCCAGCCGGCGCACAAACTCCGACAGGGTGGCCATCTTCTCGGGGTCGGGGTTGTCGTGCACGCGGTAGACAAATGGTTTCGGCGTTTTCCCTTTGGGGACGCGACCTATCGTTTCGGCCACCGTGCGGTTGGCCAGCAGCATGAATTCCTCGATGAGTTTGTTGGCCTCTTTCGACACTTTGTTGTAGACGCTGATGGGGCGTCCTTTCTCGTCGATGACAAATTTCATTTCCTGGCGGTCGAAGTCGATGGCTCCGTGGGCAAAACGCTGTTTGCGCAGGGCTGCTGCCAGACGGTTGAGCGTGAGTATCTCCCGGGCGCAGTCGCCTTGTCCCGTTTCGATGACCTGTTGTGCCTCCTCGTAGGCGAAACGGCGGTCGGAGCGGATTACCGTGCGGGCGATGTGCGATTGTTTCACCTTGCCGTTGTCGTCGAGGGTGAAGATGACCGAGAAGCAGAGTTTCTCTTCGTCGGGGCGCAGCGAGCAGATGTGGTTGCAGAGCCGTTCGGGGAGCATGGGCACCGTGCGGTCGACCAGGTAGACCGAGGTGGCTCGCTGGTAGGCTTCCTGGTCGATGGGGCTTCCTTCTTTGACGTAGTGGGTCACATCGGCGATGTGCACGCCCACTTCCCAGTCTCCGTCGGGGAGTTGGCGCAGGGAGAGGGCGTCGTCGAAGTCTTTGGCGTCGGCCGGGTCGATGGTGAATGTCGTGATGCTGCGGAAGTCTTCGCGTCGGGCTATTTCGTCGGCCGGGATTGTCTCTTCGATTTTGTCGGCCAACTGTTCGAGCTCTTCGGGGTAACGGGTGGGGAGGCCAAACTCGGCGAGAATGGCGTGCATCTCGGTGTCGTTCTCGCCGCTCTTGCCGAGTATTTCCGTGATTTCGCCTTGTGGACTGGCGTTATACATGGGCCAGTCGGTGAGGCGCACCACGACTTTTTCGCCTTCCTGCGCGCCGTGTGTGAGGCGTGCCGGGACATAGACGCAGTGGTCG
This sequence comes from Candidatus Caccoplasma merdavium, assembly GCA_018715595.1. Taxonomy (NCBI): domain Bacteria; kingdom Pseudomonadati; phylum Bacteroidota; class Bacteroidia; order Bacteroidales; family Bacteroidaceae; genus Candidatus Caccoplasma; species Candidatus Caccoplasma merdavium. The sequence goes on from DVLI01000007.1 coordinate 33,690, forward strand.
AATGTGCGGCTGTCGACCCACAGCACCGTTTCGCGGGGGCCGATTTTTTCGACCCGTCCCACGATTTGCTGGGCACCGTTGCGTCGGGTGATGTCGGTGACTTCGGCTTCGCCGCTGTATTTGCCTCGGTTGATGAGCAGATACTCGACCGAGTCGCCCGAGAGGGCGTGGCGGGCGTTGCTCTCGCTCACGGCGATGGGGTCGCCTCCGTTGTCGGGGGTGATTGAGAGCCGGTGGTGGTTGCGCACGAACGTGCCGGTGAGGAAGAGGTCGGCCACGTTGCGGCGGTAGCGTCCCGGCCCTTCTTGCAGGAGGAACCCTTCCTTTACCATGTTGTCCAACAGCACGACGACTTCGCGTTTCTGCATCTCGTTTTTGGCGCCCACCCGTCGGGCTATCTGTCGGGGGTTGTAGACCGTGCGGAAGTTTTCGTTGAACAGGTCCCTGATGTGCTCGGCAAAGGGCTTGGTGGCTTTGACTTCGGGGCGTAGTTTGCGATGTTTGACCATGGCTGTTGGCGTTGTTGGTGGTTGGTTGTGCAAATTTCCCTTTCCGGGAATATTCTTGGCTTTATGTTTTTGGCATCGGTGTGCTTTGTGGCGCTTGGCGCAAACCTCTTTGGGGGTAGAAGCCCGGTTTCTGTTTCCGGGGCTTGGCCGTCGTGCTTGCACCGTGTGCGGCGTGCGGGGTCTCTTTTTAGCAGACAGCCCGGTCGTCGCAAGGCGGCCGGGCTGCTCGTTTCTGCCTCGATAGTGGGGCGTGAAGGGTTTTGCGCGCCCGACCTATGCGTCGATATTGGCGTATGTGGCGTTCTTTTCGATAAATTCCCGGCGTGGCCCGACATCTTCGCCCATGAGCATCGAGAAGATGTAGTCGACGTCGGCGGCGTTGTTGATGGTCACCTGTTTGAGTATGCGGGTTTCGGGATTCATCGTCGTTTCCCACAGCTGTTCGGGGTTCATTTCACCCAGACCTTTGTAGCGTTGGGTGTGGATTCCCGACTCCGACCCTTCGCCATATTTTTGTATGAATGCCTGACGGGCCTCTTCGGTGTAGCAATACTCCTTGATGTTGCCTTTGCTGCACAGGTAGAGGGGCGGGTTGGCGATGTAGAGGTGTCCGGCTTCGATGATTTCGGGCATATAGCGGTAGAAGAGGGTCATGATGAGGGTGTCGATGTGGCTGCCATCGACATCGGCATCGGTCATGATGATGATTTTGTGATAACGGAGTTTTTCGATGTTGGCCTTTTTGCTGTTGTCTTCGCCGTCGACACCGAAGCGCACGCCCAACGCGGTGATGATGTTGTTTACTTCGTCGCTCTCAAAAGCCTTGTGCCACATGGCTTTCTCTACGTTGAGGATTTTTCCTCGCAAGGGCAAGATGGCTTGGGTGGCACGGCTGCGTCCTTGCTTGGCCGATCCGCCGGCCGAGTCTCCCTCGACGAGGAATATCTCGCACTCTTCGGGGTTGCGCGATGAGCAGTCGGCCAGTTTGCCGGGCAGTCCGCCGCCACTCATGGGGTTCTTGCGTTGCACCGACTCGCGGGCTTTGCGGGCGGCGATGCGCGCGGTTGCGGCGAGAATCACTTTGTCGACGATGAGCTTGGCCTCTTTGGGGTGCTCTTCGAGGTAGTTGGTGAGGGCTTCGCCCACGGCTTGGTTCACGGCACCGCTCACTTCGTTGTTGCCCAATTTGGTCTTGGTCTGCCCTTCGAATTGCGGCTCGGCGACTTTGACCGAGATGACGGCGATAAGTCCTTCTCTGAAATCTTCGCCCGAAATCTCTACCTTGGCTTTTTCGAGGGCTTTGGCGCTCGTGTCTTCGGCATATTTTTTCAGCACGCGGGTGAGGGCGGTGCGAAAGCCGGCTTCGTGCGTTCCTCCCTCGATGGTGTTGATGTTGTTGACGTAGGAGTGCAGGTTTTCGCGGTAACCCGTGTTATACATGATGGCGCATTCGATGGGAACGCCTTGTTTCTCGGTGTTGAGATAGATGACGTCGTTGATGAGCGGGTCGTTGTTGCGGTTGAGGAAACGCACAAACTCTTTCACCCCTTCGTCGGAGTGGAATGTCTCTTTCCGCGGATTGCCGTTCTCGTCTTGCTCGCGCAGGTCGGTGAAGGTGATGGTGATACCCTTGTTGAGGTAGGCCAGCTCGCGCAGACGGTTTTGCAGGATTTCGTATTGATAGGTCGTGTCGGTGAAGATGCTGCCGTCGGGTTTGAAGGTGATGGTCGTGCCGGTGTTGTTCGCTTCGCCGATGACCTCGACCCCGTGGAGGGGTTTGCCGCACGAGTATTCCTGCATGTAGATTTTCCCGTTGCGGTGCACCTCGGCGCGCAGATAGGTCGACAAGGCGTTGACGCACGATACGCCTACACCGTGCAGACCTCCCGATACCTTGTAGGAGCCTTTGTCGAATTTTCCACCGGCGTGCAATACCGTCAGGACGACTTCGAGTGCCGACTTGTGCTCTTTCTCATGCATGTCGACCGGTATGCCGCGGCCGTTGTCGGTGACGGTGATGGAGTTGTCGGGGTTGATGAAAACTTCGATGTGGGTACAGTAGCCGGCCAATGCCTCGTCGATGGAGTTGTCGACCACCTCATATACCAGGTGGTGCAGTCCTTTGATGCTGATGTCGCCGATATACATGGCGGGACGTTTTCTTACGGCTTCGAGCCCTTCGAGCACCTGTATGCTGTCGGCCGAGTAGCTGGCATTCTGCTTGTTGTTTTCTTCTGACATATATTTGCTGTGTTAATTCTGTTTGATGGTGTTTTCCTGTCCTGCAAGGTTGGCAACGGCCGTCTCTTGCAGGGTGGCGGAGTCGGGCCGCAAAGGCGGAAAACCTCACGACAAAGATAATAAAAAAACTCGGTGTGGGGAAATTTTTAGCAATCTTTTCGATGTGTTGATGAGGGAGAATTGCGGGAAAAAGCCGGGTGGCGTGACAGATTGTGTCGGGTGCGGCCGTGTGCGGGGAGGCGGGGCTATTGTGCCGAGGTGCCGATACGAAAAAAGCGTTGAGGATTTCCTCAACGCTGGGTAGCCCATAGGGGAATCGAACCCCTCTTTCAAGAATGAAAATCTTGCGTCCTAGCCGATAGACGAATGGGCCATGATTACCGCCTCGGTGCGAAGCGGCCGGCGTGCAACCTCACCACGGAGGTGCCTGCGGTATCAGAGCTTGTTGATGTGCAAAGCCAGTTTCGACTTCAAGTTGCTGGCTTTGTTTTTGTGGATCACATTTCTCTTAGCCAACTTGTCGAGCATCGACGAAACTTGGCGGTACAATGCGGTGGCATCGTCCTTCACGGTCATGGCGCGGAGTTTGCGCACGGCGTTGCGGGCGGTTTTAGCGTAGTATCTGTTGCGCAAGTTTCTGGTTTGCGTCTGTCTGATTCTCTTGATGGATGATTGATGATTTGCCATTCAATAAATCTCCTTTAATTTTTTTTGTTTCTGATTGGTAGCCCATAGGGGAATCGAACCCCTCTTTCAAGAATGAAAATCTTGCGTCCTAGCCGATAGACGAATGGGCCGTTTTCCGTAAATCCCTATCAATGAAAGAGGAGGGTTTCCGAAAATGCGAGTGCAAATATAGAGCTGTTTTTTGAATTGGCAAAATATTTGGAGAAAAAATTGCCTTTCTCCTTTTTTTGTCCCAAATTTGTGTCTTCTAACGGCACTTTTTTACGCCAATATGCAAGTAAAAACCCGGGGTATCGTGTTGCACACGGTCGCCTACAACGACAAGATGTCGATCGTGCAGGTCTATACCGCGCAGTTCGGGCGCGCCGCTTATCTTTTGCCCCAGTCGCACGGCCGGCGGTCGCGGGCCCTGCGCCCTCTTTTCGCCCCATTCTCTTATCTCGAAATCGACTCCGAGGCGCGTCCCGGCCAGGATATATTCCGTTTGCGCGACGTGCGTCCCGTCGAGGTGTGGAACCACATCTACGGCGACCCGGTGAAGACGGCCGTGGCTTTGTTCCTCTCCGAGGTGCTCACCCGCCTGTTTCGGGAGCCCGAGGCCAATCCTCCGTTTTTCGACTTCCTCACCCAGTCGATACGTCTCTTCGACTTGATGGAAGAGGGGAAGGCCAATTTCCACCTTTGGTTCCTGCTCCGCCTTTCGGGCTTTTTGGGTTTCCTGCCCAACACCGAGCAATATGCCGAAGGGGCTTTTTTCGACATGCTCGACGGCGTTTTCGTCACCCGGGCTCCTGCGCACCCCCATTTCCTGCTGCCCGACGAGGCTTCGGCGTTTGCCCGGCTCATGCGCATGAACACGCACAACATGAGCCTCTTCCGTTTCTCGCGCGACGAGCGGCGTGCCGTGCTCCAACACATCATCGACTACTACCGCCTGCACCAGCCCGACCTGCCCGAGATACGTTCGCTCGAAGTCATGCAGCAGCTCTTCGACTGATGCCGGCCCGCTGTCCATCGGTCGCGCGGGGCCCACACGCCCCTTCTCGTGCCGGAGTCGCCTCCGCCGTGTCGGCCTTTTCCCTGCGTTTCGCCGTGAGCAAGTCGGCCGGCCGAAATTTGGAAAAGTATGTCAAAAGTCCTACCTTTGTCGCATGAATCGCTTCTGCTCTTGTAGTTCAACGGATAGAACGGAAGTTTCCTAAACTTTAAATCCGGGTTCGATTCCCGGCGAGAGTACTCCCTTGCCTGCCGATGCGGCGTGTCGGCAGGCAATTTTATTGTCTGCGCGGGCGCATCACTTCTTGATATAATCGTTCATACTCCTTAAAGCAGGGGTGTTGAAATGTGTCGACCATGCAATAAAGACTTCGTATCATTGTTCTACAGAATGCAGCATCAATAGGGTGAGAATCACGCCGGAAGAAGTTGTAAATTGCTTTCAAATTTATATCTTTGTTCTACCGAATACAGCAGACTTTGCATCAGCCTTTAATGATTCAGGTTGTAAATTGCTTTCAAAATTGTATCTTTGTTCTACCGAATACAGCACAATAAGGCGCGGAAGTCGTACACGCTTAGTTGTAAATTGCTTTCAAAATTGTATCTTTGTTCTACCGAATACAGCCGCCGGGGTGCTCAAAGGCTATACCCTGCAGTTGTAAATTGCTTTCAAAATTGTATCTTTGTTCTACCGAATACAGCCGGTGATAGTTTCTTTATTCGTCGTATGTCGTTGTAAATTGCTTTCAAAATTGTATCTTTGTTCTACCGAATACAGCTCATGGCTCTACCACCTCTACGACGAGAAGTTGTAAATTGCTTTCAAAATTGTATCTTTGTTCTACCGAATACAGCTTCGTTGTAAGGGATGCAATATCTGTTTAAGTTGTAAATTGCTTTCAAAATTGTATCTTTGTTCTACCGAATACAGCTTCCGAAGTTTTCCGAGTTGGCAAATTTGCGTTGTAAATTGCTTTCAAAATTGTATCTTTGTTCTACCGAATACAGCAAGTGAACGAATCGATGAGACTGTCTTTACGTTGTAAATTGCTTTCAAAATTGTATCTTTGTTCTACCGAATACAGCGAATTGTAAAAGCTTGCGCTTATGTGAAAGTTGTAAATTGCTTTCAAAATTGTATCTTTGTTCTACCGAATACAGCCGGAGGAAGGTGGCGAGCGCACCTCCCGTGTTGTAAATTGCTTTCAAAATTGTATCTTTGTTCTACCGAATACAGCACAGCCATTGGAAAGACGAACAGGCTCTGCGTTGTAAATTGCTTTCAAAATTGTATCTTTGTTCTACCGAATACAGCGTTGATAACGCTCGAAGCAATACGGAGTATGTTGTAAATTGCTTTCAAAATTGTATCTTTGTTCTACCGAATACAGCTAGTACATATTACGAAGTGCCTGGGCACGCGTTGTAAATTGCTTTCAAAATTGTATCTTTGTTCTACCGAATACAGCGGTGGCAGTTCTGGTTCTGCTTCGTCAGGTGTTGTAAATTGCTTTCAAAATTGTATCTTTGTTCTACCGAATACAGCAAACGTTGACGTTGTTGAGCGGCAGAGTTAGTTGTAAATTGCTTTCAAAATTGTATCTTTGTTCTACCGAATACAGCGAAGACATACTTATCAGCATCTTCAATTTTGTTGTAAATTGCTTTCAAAATTGTATCTTTGTTCTACCGAATACAGCTTATTCAGGATAATAATGGTAATTACGGAAGTTGTAAATTGCTTTCAAAATTGTATCTTTGTTCTACCGAATACAGCTCGATGTGTGTAGTGCGCTATTTCCCAGCTGTTTACGGGGAGATTTAGAAAAGAAAAAGTATTCGATAAAAAGGCACCTTCCTTGCAAGGAAGGTGCCTTTTTGGTTTTCAGAAAAGTTCGAGTTGTTGCCCCGGGGCGTTGGGGGGAATGATTTTTCGGGCTGAGAATATCTCCATCATGCCAAACTGTTTGTCGGTAATGCACAATATGCCCACCTCGCCTTGTGGTGGGAGAAACATTTTTACCCGTTTTATATGCACCTCGGCATTTTCACGGCTGGGGCAGTGGCGCACATAAATGGAGAACTGAAACATGGTGAAGCCGTCGCGCAGAAGTTTCTTGCGGAAGTCGGCGTAGGCTTTCCGCTCTTTCTTGGTATCGGTCGGCAGGTCAAAAAACACAAGTACCCACATGATACGGTATTCGCTGAAACGGTCGAGTTCTCGGTTCACATTTCGGGGTAGATGATTTTACGGCATTCGCCCGAGAAGCATTTGTAGAGCGATGCGGTTGTTTGGGCTACGGCAATCATGAGCGGACTGCGTTGCCCGCCAATGGTTACTTCGGTGGTGGGCAACGTGAGCAACCGGGTTTTGGTCGCGGTCGACAGGGTGTTGATTTCTGTCCGTTCGTCGAGCAGTCGGCATATTGCGTCGTCGACATAGGGGCGGTAAGGCTCCATGATGTCGTCGGCCAGGCAGTAGGCGTTGTAGCGGTTGTGGTGATGAATGCCCAGGGTGGGCAACAGCCCGCTGCCTACCAGCGACCGGGCCACGACGGCGCGCAGTATGGCATATCCGTAATTGAGCAGGTTGTTGGGCGGCACTCCGTCGCGCTTGCGTCGGAAGGCGGGTATCTGCGGGAACAGGTTGGCCCAGTAATAGACGGCGGCACGGGCTTCGAGGTTGTCGGCATCACCGCTGCGCACCTCGGTAACCCATCGCAGCATGTTGCGGTTTTCGACGCCGCGGCGGTGCAGGAGTGCGGCCTGATTGGCGATTTTGGCTTGTATGGTCTGTTGCCACAACTGCTTGCGCAGGGGGATTGAAGCCTCTATCTGGTCGCGGAAGCGTTCGCTCTGAGTGGCATTGCCACACAGTGGGAGCATGAGGCCGGTGGGCAAGTGGCTGTCGTCGCAGGTGATGAGGGCGCAGTTGTTGTCGAGCAGGGCGGCGAGCAGGGCTTGGGTGATGGTGATGTGCCGGTGGTCGAGCAGCACCACCCCGATGTCTTCTACGGGAATGGTGCGCTCGGCATGTTGTTTCCAGGCTGAGGGTATCGAGTCGTTTTTCTCGACCTCGGGCAGGCGCAGCACCAGTTGGCCGTTTTGGAGGCTCAGGTAGGCCGGGTTTCCAAAGTAGAGGGTCTTCTTTATCATGCTTCGTCGATTTCGCCGATGGCGGAGATGCGCACTTTGTGGGGATTCTGCGTATATAAAGCACGTATACTTCGTATACGTATTAATTTTCCCATTTGTTGAGACAATTTTTTGTTCCCATCCCCATTGTATTTATCGTCGACAGAGGTTTCGATATGAAGGCGAAAATTGTAATCGTTTGTTGCAATATTTTGTACCCGGTAGAGGTAGCGGCTCAGCAGGGCATGGTCACGGTTTTCCATGGCGTCGGCATAGAGATCGTCGGGCATACCGAGTATAAACATTTCGTTTTGTTGCATCGAGAGTTGCAGTTGCCAGGTGGCGTCGGGCAGCTGTTGCATGAACTCCTCCGACAGCCCGTCGGGCAGTGAATCCCACACGGCATCGGGGTGTTCGATGACGACAGGCAGCCGATGTATCTTGCGCTCGACAGCGTGCCAGAAGGTAACGACATGCTCGTGCAGGTTGCCGTCGCGGTCGGCATAGATGGCGATGTGGTGGTTGTTGCCCGGCTTGACGAAACCGATGGCCTCTCCCGACGCATTGTATCGTACCGGGGCGACGGCTTTGAGGCCGGTAAAGCAGCGCACGGTGCGGATAGGAAATCCGTTGGCCGTGTAGACGGGGGTGGCGAAGGCTTTCTTGGCGTTGCCTCCATACTCGTCGAGTCGTTGTTGCAGGAGCCGCCGTATGCCGGCGTCGACCACGCTGCCCACCGTTTTGGCGTCGATGCCTTCGACGGGATATTTAAAGACGTATTCTTCGCGGAAGGAGACCTTCCCTTTTTTGTTTTTGGTGTATTGTGATATTTTCCCGTAGATGCTTTGTTCGCTCAGGGCTCCGCGGGGCACGACGATGCCTTCTTGGACCAAGATGCGCCGGCCTCCGCGGTAGATGTAGCGTTTCCCGGGGGTAGCTACCCGTTTGCCGGCTTTGAACGAGACGAGTATTTTCGCGACGGCGGCAGAGACTTCGGCATGGGAGAAGTGGGGTTGTTGCTGTATGTAGCGTTCGAGCGACAGGTTCTCGTCTTTGTGAGAGGCAAGGGTGTTGATGCGTTGTATGTATCCCTGGCGGGTGCAGGCCACGGCCAGGGCGTCGATGGCGTGGTGCCGGTGGTCGAGCCGCTTGGTCCAATCTTTGATGCACTCCGTAGGGCGGTTGTTGATGGTGCGCATTTCGGTAAGGTTACCGGCGCGGTATCGCTCTATGTTGAGGTCGTGCAAGACGGTGTCCCACCCCCATACCCGACGCAGGAAGGCGGTTACCGAGCCGCTGGTGGCATAGGCATGGTGGCATATCTCGTGCAGCATGGCAAGGGCCTTGCGCGAAATGTATTGGCTCTCGCGCATCTGTCGGTTGAGAAAGTCTTGCGGAATTTCCGCTTCGGGCATGAGTAGATACTTGTATTTATCTTTGGAGATCTCCTGTTTTTCAAGCATCTCTTTTATGCGCGAAAGATAGTCTTGGAACTGGTTGTCGGGCAGACTGCTCATGTAGTCGTAGGCGGTGCGGTTGTTTTTCACCTGGTTGCAGGCACGGCAGGCGCACACTTTGTTGTTGAAACTGTCGTCGAAGTAGAGCGAGCGGGGAATGATGTGTTCGACCTCGGTGTCGTAGCCCGACAGAAAGGCTTTCAGGCTGATGTCTTTACCGCAGTAGATGCATCGGTGATGGCTCTCCTCGTATAGCTGGTATTTCTGTATGCCGGCACGAGTGGGGGTTACTCCCTCCTCGATGATTCGCTGTGCGGCTTTTTCGTTCTCTTTTTGGCGATTCAGAATGTTTTTGTAAGTTTTTTCCCGTTTTTCCCGGCTCTGTTGCAGTTCCCGAGCCAGCTCTACGCGTATCTCGTCGAAAGGCCCGTATCGGTCGACGAGGGCATTGACGACGTTGACCATCTGGTTGAGAATTTTCTCGACGATGGGCTGTCGCAGTTCGCCTTTGGCCAGAGGGGTCAGATGCGTTGCTAACTCCCGGGTCAGGTTCTCTTCGCGGGTGAGCGACTGGCTGTGATTGTAGCCGGCCATGAAACAGGCATCGGAGTAGACATAGCCTTGCCGCAGGTAGGGCAGTATGCGCCGCATGGCGATGCTCGACAGGTTGCCGTAGCCGGCTTTGGTGAAATCGAGTTTTATCAGTTCTCCGCGTATGGCGGCGTCGTCGATGTGAAATTTCTTTTCCAAGATGCGGTCGAGGGTATCGATGTCGCTCACCGAGTAGAGCGTGTGCCAAAGCTGGTACAGGGGCTCTTGCTCGAAGGCCGGGTCGACGACGAGTTGCGAGGCTATTTCGCCGGTGTCGGGGTCGGCCATCTCTACCGTGCGGATATGCAGGTCGAAGCGCAGCAATGCTTCGGCATCGGGGTGGGATTTTAGAATCTTTTGCAGGGCGACAACCGTGGTGTTGCCTTGCAGGCCGGCCTTCATCGACTCGCCGGCCCACCAGCCGTCGCGTTTGGTGATGCCCAGTATCTTTTGCAGGTCGGTGAGTTTCAACTTCTCGTTGTTGTTCATGTGCGAGAAGAGGGCTTGTCGCTGTGCCGGGGTTATTTCCAGGGTTTCCCGTCCGCGTTGCAGGGTGAGGTGGTTGATGCTCTCCCATATCTTGCAGATCTGGAAGAGCGGCGAACTTTTAGGGGCGACTTTTACCGGTCGGGATTTTGTCGAGCCGTCGGGCAATGTATAGACCATCTGTGCCAGGGTGCATTTGCCCACCAGGTGCTTGCACGATTTCAGGGGACGCTGGTAATAGATGATGCGGTTGCGCAGGTTGTCGATGTGCTCGTCGGTGAGCGTGTCGTGGTAGCGGCGCTGGCAGGCCATGATGCGGTCAAACTCTTCGATGTAGGCTTGTCGGGGATAGACCCTGTCTTTGCAGCGATAAGTGGGGTCGGCTTTCAGTTCGGCGTGGAATTTCTGTCCGATGGTGAGGCCGCACTCCTGCAACTCTTTGTAGCGGTCGCTCACGGCCGAGAGATATGCCGAACTTTTTTTGTCCTGAAAATCGGCCTTCCCCGATTTGTATCCGCGCTTTTGGTTGAGGTGGTAGAGCACCCTCCCCAATTCGGGGAGGCTTATCTCTTCGGTTGCCGCTTTGGCCCGTAGAGCCCACAGCTCCTGTTGAGGCAGCTTTATGAGTGTTTCGTCGGGTGTCATGCCCAACTGGTGAAGATATTGAGTGAGGGCCTTCCGGCGCAACTGATGGCGGTCGTATCCCTTCCTTTGGGTGCGGTTTGCCGTTCGGTCGGCATTCTTGGTAATGCTTTTCCCTTGGGTAAATTGGGTGGCGTCGTCGACCGACAGGGGTATGATGCGGGAGCCTAATCCCAAAATGACACGGTTGTTTTCGTCTTCTTTGATAACGGCCCACCCGATACTGCCTGAGCCAAGATCCAGTCCTAATATGTTTTTCATGGTTTATTGATAAATATTCTTCTCAAATATACGAAGAATAGCATAAAATGCAAAATACTGGTGCTGTTTGTTTGGAAATATAAATTAATATACCTATATTTGAAAACAATTTTGAAGCAATTCACAATAAGGATTATTCCGTTGTGAAAACATTCTGAGTGGGGGCGCTGCTTGCAGTGTCCCTCGCTTTTTATTATTAATATTTTATAAATTCGAGGAGTTTAGGTGTAAAATGTAAAATTTTTTTCTTTTCTTTAAGAAAAATGTTTGCCTATGAATTTTCGGCGTTTTTCTTGGATTCTGACGTTACTTGTTATTTCGTCCTTGTCGGCTTCGGCACAGTCGGCTTTCCCCGACAGTGTGCTGTCGGCCATGGCCCGACTGGTCGAGGCGTATAATCACTTCGGTCGCTATAATGTGCAGGAGAAGGTCTATCTGCACTTCGACAACACGGGTTATTTTCTCGGTGAGACCATGTGGTTCAAGGCTTATGTGGTGGCGGCGCCCCAGTTGCGTCCTACCGAGATGAGCCGGGTGCTCTATGTCGAGCTGCTGACCCCCGAAGGGCGCGTTGTCGAGACCAAGAAGCTGAAAATTGTCGATGGCAAGTGCCACGGTGAGTTCCTGCTCGCCGGGTCGACGCTCATCGGCGGATTCTATGAGGTGCGGGCCTATACACGGGCCATGCTCAACTGGGAAGGTACGGTATTTTCGCGGGTCTTTCCCGTTTTTGACCGTCCGGAGACAGACGGCGAGTATAACCACAGAATCACCCAGTATGCCCGTTCGTTCAGGCTTCCCAACTATCGTGCGAAGCAGTCCGGCATGGACGACCTCAACCTCTCGTTCTACCCCGAGGGAGGCGTGCTGGTAGAGGGGCTGCCCTCGGTGGTTGCCTTCAAGGCGACCGACAAGCTGGGGCGGGGCGTGGCTCTCTCGGGCGGCGTTTACGACAGCAATGACCGTGTGCTGACGACGTTTACCACGCAACACAACGGCATGGGACGTTTTGTCGTCACTCCCGGCAACGAGCCCTGTAAAGTGAAGATTTCCGATGGCCGTTCGCAGAAACAGTTTACCTTGCCGGCGGCCAAGCCCCAAGGATATACGATGACGGTCGATAACCTGAATGGCGAAGAGATGTCGCTCACCCTGCGCCGCAGTGCCGCGGTCGAGGGGGAGTTTGTGGGACTGATGGTGGCTTGCCGCGGACTGGCGCATGCGTTTGAGCTGGTCGACATGCGGCGCGACACGCTCGTGTCGCTCGCGCTCCCGAAGGCGAATTTCCAGCCCGGGGTACAACAAATCACCCTTTTCACCTCGCAGGGCGAAGTCCTGGCCGAGCGGCTGGCCTTCCACCGGGGCGACCGGCAAATCGTCATTACGGTCGATTCGCTGAAACCTCTTTATGCGCCGATGGAGCGCGTGAACCTCGGTTTTACGATGTGCGATGAGCGGGGCAATCCCGTCGAGGGCGACTTCTCCCTGTCGGTGCGCGATTATGCCACCGAGGTGCCCACCTATTACCAGAGCCAGGTGGTGAGCAATCTCCTGTTGGAGTCGGACCTCAAAGGCTACATCGAAGACATTCCCTACTATTTCGAGGCCGACGACCGCCGCCACCGCGAAGACCTCGACCTGCTCATGCTGGTGCAGGGCTGGCGCCGCTACGAGTGGCGCCAGCAGGCCGGAGTGGAACCTTTCGAGCCTGAGCATTTTGTCGAGGAGGGTATCGTGGTCAAGGGAAATGTATATGATTACCACCTTTTCGGGGCAAAAGCCAAAGCCGGTGTAGAGGTATCGGTGTGGATCTATTCGCCCGTAACCAGTCGGCATGGAAAAGCCTTTACCGATGAGGACGGCGGATTTGTTTTCCTCTCCGACAGCGATATATGGGAAAGCAGTAACCTGGTGCTGCAAACCCAAATAACAAATCGTCGGGGCAAGAAAAAGAACAAACCCTATGGCATAGAGCTCGACCGGAGTTTCTCGCCTCCCGCCTTGGCCTATCCGCCGCTGATGACGACGCTGCCCGATACGGTGATGAACCCGCTCGAAGAGATTCAGGTGAGATCCTTCCCTGTCGATACCGTCGACAATAGCGACCTTGATGATGATGCTATCGTGTATCAACTCTCCGAGGTCGACGTGAATGCCTTGCGTGTGCGGGGGCTTGACCGTCGCGCGTCTGTCGAATATGTCGTTGCCGAGGAAGAAGACAAACTCATCGACTCGCAGGTGCGCCACTATACCGATGATTTCCCGGCTTTCCTCGAACAGATAAATCCGTTTTTCACCATTTCGTATGAATGGTCCAAAGACGGCTACACGGCAACTCCCCAGTATTGGTACAAAGGCAAAAGAGCCTACTTCGCTTTTTATCAGTACGGGAGTGACGGATATTATTATTTCGATAAGGATTATTGGGACTTGGACAAGATTTCGCTCGATGACGTGAAGAAGATGGAAATTGTCGAGCATGCCACAAACGTGGCGATTCGTCTGTATGCCTATCCGCCCCAAGAGCGCAAGAACTATAAAAAAGGGTATCGGGCCACGACGTTGCAGGGATACTCCGTCCCGAAAGAATTTTTCCATGTCGATTACGGTGTGGGTGTTTTGCCCGACGAGAGCGACTTCCGCCGCACCCTTTATTGGGACCCTGACGTGAAGACCGACTCGACGGGCCGTGCCTGGGTATCGTTCTACAACAACAGTTCCGAGACCCGTCTGAGAATCTCGGCCGAGACCCTTTCGTCCGACGGCGTGCCCGGCTGCTGCGAGTGAGCGATGGCCCCATGGCGCCGCTTCTGTGGACAGTAGTTCTGCTTTTCAATGACAACCGAGCAAAGAAATGATTACTTTTGCGGCATGAAACCTGTGATTCATCTCGAAGTGCCGGGCGATGCCCGGGAGGTGCTGCTGCACTGCTGTTGCGCGCCGTGTTCGTCGGCGATTGTCGAGTGCCTGCTCGACAACGGGGTGCGCCCCACCCTCTTTTTCTGCAACCCCAATATTTATCCGCGCGAGGAGTATGAGCGGCGCAAGACCGAGTGCATACGTCATGCCCGGCGGCTGGGGCTCGATTTTGTCGACGACGACTACGACCACGACGGCTGGGTGGCCGAGATGTGCGGTCTCGAAGGGGAACCCGAGCGGGGAGCCCGCTGTCTGCGTTGTTTTACCACCCGTCTGCGTCGGGCGGCCCGATATGCGGCCGACCACGGGTTCGCGCTCTTTACGACGACCCTGGCTTCGTCGCGCTGGAAAGACCTGAACCAAATCAACATGGCCGGCCGCGTGGTGGCCGGCGAGGTGCCGGGCGTCGTGTTCTGGGAGCAGAACTGGCGCCGGGGCGGTTTGCAGGAGCGGCGTCGCGAGTTGATTGCCGCCTATGACTTCTACAATCAGACCTATTGCGGCTGCGAATACAGCATGCGCAGCGCGGCGGAGCATCACCCGACAATCTCACCCGACAAGAAGTAATCTCTCCCGTTTTATTACAATAAGAAGATGAGCCGAAATAGGAATTTTTCGGCTCTTCTTCTTATTGTGTGGAAGGAATGTCGGGAGGGTTGCGGCCGGGGAGGTCTCAAATTCGGGACCGCCGCGACCCCTGTCTCCTGTGCGGAGGCACGCCGTTCCCGCTTTTACAACCGACGGTATCCGTAGGTGGCATTGCCTTGCAACTCTTCTTCGATGCGCAGCAGGCGGTTGTACTTGGCCAGCCGGTAGGTGCGCGAGAGCGAACCGGTTTTTATCTGTCCTGCGTTGGTGGCGACGGCGATGTCGGCGATGGTGGTGTCTTCGGTCTCGCCCGAGCGGTGAGAGATGACCGCGTTGTAGCCGTTGCGCTGTGCCATCTCCACGGCGCGCAAGGTCTCGGTGAGCGTGCCTATCTGGTTTACCTTCACGAGAATGGCGTTGCCGCAATGCTCGCGTATGCCGCGTTCGAGATAGGTGACGTTGGTGACAAACAGGTCGTCGCCCACCAGTTGGCAGCGGTCGCCGATGAGGCCGGTGAGGAGTTGCCAGCCTTTCCAGTCGTTCTCGCTCATGCCATCTTCGATGGAGTCGATGGGGTAGTGTGAGATGAGCGTGTGCAGGTATTCGGCCTGTTCTTGCGGGGTGCGTTTGGCGCCCTTCTTGCCTTCGAAGCGCGTGTAGTCGTAGAGCCCGTCGTGGTAAAATTCTGTTGCGGCACAGTCGAGGGCCAACTTCATGTCGGTGCCGGGGCGGTATCCTGCACGCTCTATGGCGTCCAGGATTGTTTCGATGGCATCTTCGGTACTCCGGAATGCCGGGGCGAATCCGCCTTCATCGCCTACGGCCGTGCTCAGACCGCGGTCGTGGAGCGTCGATTTCAGCGCGTGGAAGGTCTCGGCTCCCATGCGCACCCCCTCGCGCAAGGTCGGGGCTCCGACCGGCCTTATCATAAACTCCTGAAAGGCGATGGGGGCGTCGGAGTGGGAGCCCCCGTTGACGATGTTCATCATGGGTACCGGCAGCACATGGCTGTCGATGCCTCCGATGTAGGCATAGAGCGGACGTCCGCAGGCTGCGGCTGCGGCACGGGCTGTGGCCAGTGAAACGCCCAATATGGCGTTGGCACCCAGTCGCGATTTGTTGGGGGTGCCGTCGAGCTCGACCATGCGCTGGTCGATACCCATTTGGTCGAAGAGGCAACACCCTTCGAGGGCATCGGCAATCTCTCCGTTGACGTTGGCCACGGCCTGTTCCACCCCTTTCCCTCCGTAACGGCGGTTGTCTCCGTCGCGCAGTTCGAGGGCTTCGTTGCTGCCGGTCGAAGCTCCTGAGGGCACCGATGCACGCCCCATCACCCCATTTTCGCCATACACCTCGACCTCGACGGTCGGGTTTCCCCGGGAATCGAGTATTTCCCGGCTCTTGATTTTTTGGATTTTCATGACATAAAAAATTTATCGCTTACCGATATAACAGTCGGCGCCCCCGAATGTTTGTTCCCGGCAGTGAAGTTGAGGGGTGTTGTGCCCTTTGGCGACCGAGCTTTCTCCTCTTGGCAGAAATAAAAAGGGCTGTGCTTTGTAGCACAGCCCTTGGTATGGGGAATCTCTTTTATCAGAGTTTCGGGCCGGCAGCCACGAGAGCTTTTCCGGCTTCGTTTCCGGTGAATTTGGCGAAGTTCTTGATGAAGCGTCCGGCCAAATCCTGAGCTTTAACGTCCCAATCCGATGCGTTGGCATAGGTGTCGCGCGGGTCGAGGATTTTGGGGTCAACACCCGGCAACTCGGTGGGTACGGTGAAGTCGAAGTAGGGAATCGTTTTGGTCGGAGCCTTTTCGATGGAACCGTCGAGGATAGCGTCGATGATACCGCGGGTGTCGCGAATCGAGATACGTTTTCCGGTACCGTTCCAGCCGGTGTTCACGAGGTAAGCCTTGGCACCGGTCATGTTCATCTTCTTCACGAGTTCTTCGGCATATTTGGTGGGGTGCAGCGAAAGGAAGGCGGCACCGAAGCAAGCCGAGAAGGTGGGGGTAGGCTCGGTGATACCACGCTCGGTACCGGCCAGTTTGGCGGTGAAGCCCGAGAGGAAGTAGTATTGAGCTTGTTCGGGAGTCAGAATCGAAACGGGGGGCAGTACGCCGAAGGCATCGGCCGAGAGGAAGATGACTTGTTTGGCGTGCGGGCCTTTCGATACGGGCTTAACGATGTTTTCGATGTGGTAGATGGGGTAGGAAACGCGGGTGTTCTCGGTTACGCTCTTGTCGGCGAAATCGATTTTGCCGTTGGCATCGACCGTAACGTTTTCGAGGAGGGCGTCACGTTTGATGGCGTTGTAGATATCGGGCTCGCTCTCTTTGTCGAGGTTGATGACCTTGGCATAGCAACCGCCTTCGTAGTTGAACACGCCTTCGTTGTCCCAGCCGTGCTCGTCGTCGCCGATGAGTTTACGTTTGGGGTCGGTCGAAAGAGTGGTTTTACCGGTTCCCGAGAGACCGAAGAAGATGGCCGAGCTCTTCTCTTCCATGTCGGTGTTGGCCGAGCAGTGCATCGAGGCGATGCCGCGCAGGGGGTTGAAGTAGTTCATCATCGAGAACATGCCTTTCTTCATTTCGCCGCCGTACCAGGTGTTGAGGATTACCTGCTCTTTGGTGGTGAGGTTGAAGACAACGGCGGTCTCGGAGTTGAGGCCGAGTTCTTTATAGTTCTCTACTTTGGCTTTCGATGCGTTGTAAACAACGAAATCGGGCTCGAAGTTTTCCAACTCTTCTTTGGCGGGACGGATAAACATGTTGGTCACGAAGTGAGCCTGCCATGCTACTTCCATGATGAAGCGCACTTTCAGGCGGGTAGCTTCGTTGGCGCCGCAATAGCAGTCTACCACATAGAGTTTTTTGTTGGAGAGTTCTTTTACGGCGAGTTCTTTCAGGGTAGCCCAAGCCTTTTCGGTAACGGGTTTGTTGTCGTTTTTGTATTCGTCAGACGTCCACCAAACGGTATTTTTGCTGGTTTCGTCCATAACGAGGAATTTGTCTTTGGGCGAACGTCCGGTGTAGATACCGGTCATTACGTTTACTGCGCCCAGTTCGGTAACCTGTCCTTTTTCATAACCTTCAAGACCCGGTTTGGTCTCTTCGGCGAAAAGTTCGTCATACGAAGGGTTGTGGATAATCTCTTTTACACCTTCAATTCCATACTTTGTTAAGTCCAATTTCATTGCTGTTAAAATTAATTTGACCTATGAAAATTTTAAATTCGATTTCTTTCTTCTAAATCGACTACAAAGGTAATCTATTTTCCAATACGGAATCGTCATATTAAGGAAATTTTTCTCTAATCAAGGATATTTTTTGTTTTTGTTGTCGCGAATTGCTCTCTTTACCTGCCAAAATCCGCCTCCTTTCGGGGGGCGACAATCGCCTGTCGCGTCTCCTTGCCCGAGGCGGGCTGTGTGAAACTTTGTGAGTCGATGGTGGGGATACGATACTTTTTTTGTACATTCGCCCCCCCCCTTATGAACAAAGTCGCTTTCTGGATAAAAAACGCGCGGCACATCTCCTTGCCGCAGAGTCTCCTGCCTGCACTTTTGGCCGTGAGTATGTCGTGGACCCATGAGTCGTTTTCGTGGGGGCTCTCCTGTGTCGCTTTATTTGGTGTGATATGCGTGCACCTGGGCATGAATCTTCTCGACGATTATTTCGATTACCGGGAGGGGAGCGGGGAAAAACGTCTCCGATTGGCGGCCGACGGTGTACGGGCCCGGGTGGCGAAGTACCCCTATCTTACCTTGGGGCTGGCTTCGGTGAGGGAACTCGTGGGAGCCATTGCCGTATTCTTCGCTTGTGCTGTTGCCGCGGGAGTGGTCATCGTGGCCATGCGGGGCGAAACGCCCCTTGTCATTGCTTTGATTGCGGTGGTTTTGGGCATCTCTTATTCGGGAAAGCCTTTACAGTTGGGCTATTACGGATATGGCGAATTGCTCATCGGGCTCATCTTTGGCCCGCTCCTCATGGCCGGCATGCAATGTGCCGCATGTGGTGTCGTCGATGTCGAGCTCGTGTTGGTAGGTGTGGCCGTGGGCTTTTTGGTGACCAATATCCTCTATTCGCATTCGGTGCTCGACCTGCAAGCCGATACCCGCATGGGAAAGACGACCTTGGCCGCGTTGTTGAAGACCCCCCGGGCTCGCCGGGTCGCATCGGCGGTCTTCAACTTCTTTCCCTTTGTGCTGGTGCTGGCCGGCGTGGCGGCGGGCGTCCTGCCGTGGGCATACCTTTGCGTCCTTCTCCTGTTGCCGATGGCCGTTACCCTGTGGCGCTCGATTTGCCGTTTCACGGCCGGCCGTCACGACGCTCTGCGACTGCGCTGGTGGTATGGTCCTATGGGGCGTTTCGATGCCTATCGTGCAGCCGGCATCGACTGGTTTATGTACCGCTGGCTGATGGCTCGTAACCTGATTTCTTTTTTCGCGTTGCTTCTGTTGCTTGCAAATGTAATTCTTCAAATAACCGCTTGATGATGAAACTCTCGCAGATGTTCTATTTGGCCCGGTGGTTTTTCGGCGCCAGGTTCTTGGGCCGGAAACGGCCGTTGCAAACCGTGCTTTTCATTACCGACCGTTGCAACCTGGCGTGCAAGCACTGCTCGGTCTATGCCCGTTCCAATCCGCACACCATGTCCTATGAGGAAGTGCGTCGCGAATTGGAATATGCCTACGGTTTGGGTTCCCGTTTTGTCGACTTCGAGGGGGGCGAGGTGATGTTGTGGCGCGATGGCGATTATCGCATCAACGACCTTCTCGACCTGGCCCGTGAGGTGGGCTTTTTCTCGGCCACGATTACCACCAATGCCCAGTTGCCTTTCTCCGGTGTGCGGGCCGACAGCATTTGGGTGAGTCTCGACGGGTATGGCAAGTATCACGAGACGATACGCGGCGAGGGCACTTTTGCCCGTCTCGAAAAAAATATTGCGGCCTGCGGTCACCCGCATCTGAGCGTGAACATGGTGGTGAACAAGTACAACTGGGAGTCGGTTGCCGACACGATACGCTATGTCAAGGAGAATCCCGCCATAGAGAGCATCTCCATCAATTTCTATACCCCTTTCCCCGACGCCGAGAATCTCATGATTACGCAGGCACAGCGCGAGGCCGTCATCGACACCGTCATCGCCATGAAGCGGCAGGGTTATCCTGTCATGAACTCGGTCTCGGGCCTGCGGCTAATGAAGCACAACCGCTTCAAGCGGCGTTGCTGGGTGACCAACTTTATCTATGCCGACCATCGACGTGCGAACTGTGCCGGCGAAGAACTCGGCATTTGCGACGATTGCGGGCTCTGCATGGCCGGCGAGATGAACGCCGTCTTCAACCTGCGTCCCGATACGGTCTTGGCCGGTCTCAAACTTCGCTTGTGACCCGAGGAAGGGCGTCTGCTTGATTCAGGAAATCGAGGCTTGGACGTCCGGCATCTGGCGCTTTGTACTTTGGCCTTCACTTTTTAAATTTTATTAGGTTTTTTGACATTATGTTTGCTTTTTTTGCTATTTTTGCCAGCCTAAAATAATGTATGCATGGAACCCATAACGATTCGTGAAATAACGGGACGTCGCGCCCTGAAAAAATATGTGCAGTTCAATATCGACCTCTATAAAAACAATCCCTACAAGGTTCCACCGTTGATTGTCGATGAACTCGATACTTTTACACCGGCCAAGAATCCGGCCTATGATTTTTGCGAAGCGGTGCATTACATGGCCTATGAAGGAAAGAAACCGGTGGGTCGCATAACGGGTATCATCAATCACAACCTCAATAAGAAGACCGGAAAGTCCGAAGCCCGTTTCGGCTTTGTCGATTTTGTCGACGATGCCCGTGTGAGCGATGCCCTTTTCGATGCCGTGGAGGCGTGGGCGCGCGGCAAAGGCATGAATCGGCTGGTGGGCCCGCTGGGATTTACCGACATGGACCCCGAAGGGCTGCTCGTCGAGGGATATGACCAGTTGGGTACCATGGTGACCATCTACAACTATCCCTACTATGTCGACCACATCGAGCGCCGCGGTTTCACCCCCGAATGCGAATGGGTGGAGTTCAAGCTCACGGTTCCCCCTACCATGTCGGAAAAGCATGCCCGCATTGCCGAAATCGTGCGCCAGAAATATCATCTGCGCAGCATCATCAAGGAATATACCAATATCCATAAGTTGGCCCGTGATTATGGCCGCCAGATTTTCGAGCTCATCAACGAGGCTTACAAGAACCTGTATGGTTACTCGACGCTCACGCCCCGGCAAATCGAGCACTATGTGAAGATGTATATCCCGATTGTGAGCCTTAAACACCTCTCGCTCATCGTCAACGAGAAAGACGAGTTGATAGGTGTGGGCATTGCCATGCCCTCGATGAGTCGGGCATTGCAGAAAGCCAAAGGCCGCTTGTTCCCCTTCGGATTTATCCATCTGCTCAAAGCCATGAAAGGGAAGAACGACATTGTCGATTTGCTCTTGGTGGCCATACACCCCAACTATCAGAACCTGGGAGCCAATGCCCTGCTCTTCGACGATATTCTGCCCAACTTTATCAAGGACGGCTTCAAATATGCCGAGAGTAATCCCGAAATTGTCACCAACAACAAGGTGCAACAACAGTGGCAATATTTTGAGCAGCAGCAGCACAAGCGCCGCCGTGCTTATGCCAAGGATATTTAGCGGCCTGCCCTATGTTGATGCCTACATTCGTACAGATTCTCGATTTTATCGGGACATTTGCCTTTGCCATCAGTGGCATACGGTTGGCCTCGGCCAAGCGGTTCGACTGGTTTGGCGCTTATGTCGTGGGGTTTGTCACGGCCATTGGCGGCGGTACGATACGCGACCTGTTGCTCGATGTTACACCGGCGTGGATGGAGAATCCCATGTATCTCATCTGTACGGCATTGGCGTTGGTGTGGGTCATTGTCTTTGAAAAACGGCTGGTGCGTCTCGACATCACGTTCTTTATTTTCGATACCATCGGTTTGGCCCTCTTCACGGTGGTCGGCGTGGGCAAGAGCCTCACGGCCGGGTACCCGTTTTGGGTGGCGATTATCATGGGCAGCATCACCGGTGCTGCCGGAGGTGTGTTGCGCGACGTGTTTATCAATGAAATCCCGCTGATTTTCCGAAAGGAAATTTATGCCATGGCCTGTGTCGTGGGCGGGGTGTTTTACTGGTTCTTCGACCTGTTGGGCATGGAGCCGTACATCTGCCAGATTGTGGGCGGTGTCGGGGTCTTTGTCACCCGCATTCTCGCGGTGAAGTACCAGATATGTCTTCCTGTCCTCTCGGGCGAAACCGGCGGCGAAGACAGAAAGGAAAACTGACTCTCGTCACCCTCTCCCTCTGTCCCGACACCCTTGCCGGATCGGGCCCAAGGCCGCATCTTCCCCTTTTTTATTCCGACGTTTTTGCGCGGTCGGCATCGAGTCGTGTAGCCAAATTCGCACGCCAGTCGCTCCCGTTTGCCGGGCAGAAGGTCTGGAACCCCAATTCTTCCCCTCGCGCTATGTTCGACGCGCCGTCGTCGACAAAGAGCGCCTCTTCGGGACGCAGTCCTTCGGCTGTGATGAGGTGCTTGAAGATTTCGGGAGCCGGTTTGGTGTACCCTATTTGGTAGGAGAGGTAGAGGCGGTCGGCGTAGTCGGTGAGCGATTTTCCCGAGGGAGAGAAGTCGGCGCTGCAAGCCCAAGACATCACATAGGGGTTGGTGTTGCTCAGGATAAGTATGCGATACCGCTTTTTCAGTGTTTCGAGATAATCGAGAATGGCGGTCGGCACCTCGACAAAAAATCCCAGCCAAGCGCTCTTGACCTCTTCAAACGTCAGTTCCCGGCCGCAGAGACGACCCAGTTCGGCCCGGAAACCGGCCTCATCGAGCTTGCCCTCTTCCAGTTCCTGAAAGATGCCCGACTGGTGGTACTTGTCGAGTCGAGTGTCGGCGTCGGTGAGTCCCAAGCGGGCAAAGGCCGCTACGGCATTTTCGCGGCTGAGGGTGGCGATGACGCCACCGAAATCGAAAATAAGAGTTTTTATCATACGGCGTGTGGAGGGGTTCTGAAATTGTACTTGTCGAAAAACGGTTTTTACCCGGCAAAGATACGTCCGATTTTTTGTTTATGTCACGGCCGGCCCGTTTTCTTCGGCCGAATGCCTTTCTTGTGCCTCCATTCCCGACGCAATCGGGGACCCAAGCCCCCCCTTTATGATGTCTCGGCTCCCGCGAATTTTTTATCTTTATCGCGGACATTCCCTTTTTCCCGGCGTGGGAAAGAGCATATCGGGCACGAGTAATATAGCCTTGACCCGATAATCTCTCCCGCCAAAAGTTGCAGGCAAGACCTCTATCGCTTACCTTTGTACGGGCAATCCTGCGATACTATACCCTTTGTGCGGAAGTCCTTGTCGGGTTGTCGTTTATTTTTTTTGAACACTACATTATGACAGAAATAGAAATTTGGGCGTTGGCCGTAGGGCTGGCGATGGATTGTTTTGTCGTGTCGATTACGAGCGGAATCATTTGGGGAAAACTCCGATGGAAACCCATGTTGACGATGGCTTTCTTTTTCGGTCTGTTTCAAGCCCTCAATCCCTTTCTCGGCTGGTTGGGAACCCGTTATTTCCGTCACTTGATAGAGAGTGTCGACCACTGGATAGCCTTCGGGATACTGGCTTTCCTGGGCATACGCATGATTGTCGAGTCGTTCAAGGCCGAAGACGAAAAGCATTTCGACCCCGCCAGCCTCAAAGTGATACTCATGATGGCCGTCGCCACCAGCATCGACGCCTTGGCCGTGGGCATATCGTTTGTGTGCGTGGGCATGAGCGACTGGCGCGACCTGCCCTATCCGTTGGGCGTCATCGGGCTGGTGTCGTTTCTGATGTCGCTCGTGGGCGTTTCACTTGGCGTGAAGTGCGGCAGTTATGCCCGGAAAATCCATGCCGACCTGCTCGGCGGCATCATACTCTTCGCCATCGGACTCAAAGTCCTCATCGAGCACCTCTCGGCCTGATTGTCGTCCGTTTGTGTGAGTGGAAGAGTTATTCTTCCCCCGAGAAGGATATTGGGTGGCGTTTCTCATTTTGGATAGTTCCTGCCCCCAATTTATGTTATTCCTTAAAAAACTATTATCGTGAAAACATTTACCCAAGAAAACCTCTATTGGATACATGAACCTCGACGCTACTCTATCTCAGATGCGCTCATTACGATAGAGACCGAACCTCATACCGACCTTTGGCAGCGGACCTATTACGGATTCCGGAACGACAATGCTCCCGTGTTGCAGATGAAGACGACACAGAAATATTTCTCGTTTACGGTCAAGACGGTTTTCAATACCTCTGTCCTGTTCGACCAGTGCGGCATTGCCGTCTACTTGGATAGCGATAACTGGATAAAAGCCTCGGTCGAGTACGAAAACGACCGCTTCCAGCGGCTTGGCAGCGTGGTGACCAATAACGGTTATTCCGACTGGGCGACGCAAGATATTCCCGCTTCGATACATGAAATATGGTATCGCCTGAGTCGCCGCGAAAGTGATTATTATATCGAAACGAGCCTCGACGGTATCGATTTCAAGCAGATGCGTGTGTGCCATTTGTTTCATGGCGATGGAGAAATCTCGTTTGGAATCTATGCAGCCAGTCCCTCACAGCACACATTTACGGCCGAGTTTACCCACATGGAAGTGGGAGAATGTACCTGGAAGGCTTGGCAATAGAGCCTACATATCTGTGCTTGAAGAGCCGCTTTTTCTATCCAATTTCTTTGGCTTAGTCGACAAAAAATAGGATAAAACCTCTGCAAGGCACTGATTTTAATATCTTTGCGAAGATTATTACTGATATGGTTAAAAAATGCTTTTTCTGCGGGTCTCCCAATGTGATCAGGAACGGCTTGAGAGGCAGGAAAAAACAATATAAATGCAAGGATTGCGCCCGCCAATTTTTAGGCGGTACCCGGCGCGACAAGTCACAGGTCATCTTGGAGTACATTGAGGACAAACAGACACGGAAACAGCTTGCCGCAAAAGTATGTGAGCTTCAAGAGAAGACCACGGAATTACATAAAGTGACAAATACCTATTACCTTTATACCGCCGAGGGTGAACGCCTTTTCTGTGAGCGGCACAACTGTCGGATTTATCCCGACAACAGAGGCATCTACTGGCATTTCAAGGTTGCCGACTATCCGGCTTATATACTTCCTACCGAAATCAGTAAGGCATATCTTAACCATGATATTTCGATACGGGATGTGTATGTGCATTGGCATAAGAATAGGGGATAATTTATGACCAACTATACCTGATGTTAACTTGTTGATAATATTCATCGACAATTTCTTGAGCGTTTGGTTTCATAACCATATCAGAAATTTGTTGCAAACATTTATCCTTACTTGATTGAAGAAATTGGCCGTTAAATAATTCCATATAAACATCACAAACCTGATTTGATATATCCTTAACAGTCATTGGTGCAAGATTACGGCCTGATTTGTTACGATATTCCAAACACATATCAACAGCGTATATGACAGCGGATTTTTCAAGGTCAGGCAGGAATATATTGCGTTTAAAATCACACGTTAGTTTCGTAATGTTTTGGATTACGTCTTGTTTAAAATACATACGCATATCAGGCAAATGCTGCCAATCATATCCAGTCTGGACATTAAAGTCATCCACTTGTTCGTTTATTCGTTTTTGCCTTTCGTCCATGCCGTTACATACATTATTAGGTTGGCCTGCCAAGTATTCTTCATAAGTTATTTCTTTAATGCCTTTTCTTGTCATTGGCACGTATATTCCTTCTCCTATTTTCACGATATAAGCAGAAGGCGTTCTCTTTACGACTTCGCCCACCATACCGTTTTTTGGGTAAAAATTGTATTTTGCCCATTCAGTTTTATTGGCATAAACGCCATTTATAAATTCCATTGTTGTGGAGAAGCATTCTCCTTTGTCGATGATTTCTACGTACATGGTTTTTATGTTTATTGATTAAGCTTTTCATACAAATAAGGTAATGGCATGGTATTGCCTATTCTGATAAGTGGTACAGGTTCTTGTTGGAACAACTGTATGTAATCAACAGCATCATTCATATTAATGAAGTTAAAAGCCTTACTCTTGGTATGGCTCGCAAAACGGAGATACAAATCTTTACTGCATATATAAGGCTCTATCATATGGTAGTCTTGAGTCAGTGCCTCATATCCAATAAAAGCCACAAGAATATCATTCTCTATCTTCTTTCCAAGACAATGGCAGATACTTAAAAGAAAAGCATCTTCAGTCAGAATGAATTTATCGGTAAGTAGAGCGTAGATAAACAAGATGTCTTCAATAGTGTATTCTCCAAAGAGGTGATTTTCTCTTATCTGGGAGAATCCACAGCTGAAATTATGAATTTTAAGTTGATATGACGGGTGGCAATTATATATGGAATGTTCGCATTCTTCATATAAGAATCTCGCATACTTAAAGATTTCAATTCCGCGAAATAGTGGGTTTATATAGCTCTTTCCGGTATAATACCTATCTAAGTATTCATCGAATTCCTTATTGAACGGTATTTCATTTAACAGAACCCCACATTCAGTATGCAATCCAAAAACCTTTCTATCAAGATAGAACTGTTTAATAAATCCGTTCTTAGGAAAGACGGTAAATAGGTAATTATCAAGCCCGAACAAACGCCATATATTATTAACAAACGTGCATCTATCGTACAGGTTATTTAAATGAATAACAATTTCACCTTCAGGATGGACAATCCCTTTAGGAGTTATCTGCTCATAACAAAATCCCTTAGGGAATATTATTTCTTTAAAATTATATGTCCTAAAGAAATAATCAATAAAGACATCATCAATATATTGGTAAATGTGGTCAATCTTACTGCTATTAACAACAGAACCTCCATGAAAGAAATCAGTATGGACATTTAAATCTTTCGCAAGCCCCAAACTCGAAATAAAAGATTCCATATGAGACAGAACTTCATTCCTGTCGGTAAACATATTATCCCCTTCTTCTACATAAAAAAATTTATGGAAGTGAAGGTCAGCCACCAATTTATCAACAAGTTCAGAACTTCTAATCATATTAGTTCGTATCAAATTATTGTTATTTCCTTTTAGAATACCCCTAAGTCACTGCTCTGTGGGAACAAAACGGGAACATTCTTAAAAGAATAAAAGGATAAGTCGTTTGTTATCAACTACTTATCCTTTATCTTCGTACCCAGAGCCGGGATCGAACCGGCATGGAAGTGAATCCACTGGTGTTTGAGACCAGCGCGTCTACCGATTCCGCCATCTGGGCCCGGTAAAGCGTTGCAAAGGTAACGATTCTTTTATAATCCACAAATGTTTTTGCGTTTTTTTATTTTTCTCTTTCCCGCCGGGTTGTTTTATGGCGACGTGGGGTGGCCGGTAGGGCTGCTCCCTGCCTTGCCGTGGGGTGGAACTTTTGTCTCGTGTCGGGAGGGTGGGGCGTAATTGTGCGGGTTGGTCGATGGGGTGACGCGGTGGGTTGCCGTGCCGGCTCTTGTTGTGCGGCGTGCGGCTCTTGCGCGGGGGTGTCGAAAAGGTTGTTTTTTATCTAAAAAAATTCTTTTCGCGGGAGGAAGAGTCCAAATAAAGTAGTATATTAGCCGTATCAACTTTTGATATACATTTCTGGTATGGGAAACAACCGATATTGTGTGATTATGGCCGGCGGCGTCGGCAGCCGTTTTTGGCCTTTCAGCCGGGCCGACCGCCCCAAACAGTTCCTCGATCTTTTCGGCATGGGGCGTTCGCTCTTGCAGATGACGTATGACCGTTTTTCCGCTATTGTGCCGCCCGAGCATGTTTTCATCTCGACGCACGAGCAGTATGTCGACTTGGTCATGGAGCAGTTGCCCCAAGTCCCCCGTGAGCGCATCTTGGCCGAGTCGCAGCGGCGCAACACGGCTCCGTGTGTGGCGTGGGCGGCTTATCATGTGCGGGCCATCGACCCCGAGGCGACGATGATTGTCTCGCCTTCTGACCATGTGATTTTGCGTGAAGAGGTTTTCAGCGAAGCCATTCGCCAGGGTATGGATTTTGTCGAGTCGCACCCTTCTCTTCTCACGTTGGGCGTGAAGCCCACGCGGGCCGAGACCGGTTATGGTTACATTCAGATAGGCGATGAGTCGTTGGGCGCCATACGTTCGGTGAAGACGTTTACCGAGAAACCCAATCGCGAGTTGGCACAGATTTTTGTCGACAGCGGGGAGTTTTTCTGGAATTCGGGCATCTTTATTTGGAAGGCTTCGTCGATCATCGATGCCATCGGTCAATATCTGCCCGAGGTTTCGATGCGTTTTGAAACCTGTACCGACAGTTTCGGCCGTTACGAAAGCGTACCTGTGGTGCAGAAACAACTGGCTGCCTGCCCCAATATCTCTATCGACTTCGGCGTGATGGAGAAGGCCAAGAATGTGTATGTCTTGTGTGCCGACTTCGGTTGGAGCGACGTGGGTACTTGGGATTCGCTTTTTGCCCTTTCCCAGAAAGATGTGAGCGAGAACGTGGTGCTGCACGGCCGGGCCACCTGCTACGACAGCCATCGCAATATCATATCGACCAACGAGAAGAAACTGGTTATTCTCGACGGGCTCGAAGATTATATCGTGGCCGACACCGATAACGTGTTGCTCATCTGCCGCAAGAGCGAGGAGCAGCGCATACGGCAGTTTGTCAACGATGCCAAGACCCGCTTTGGCAACGAATATACATGATGCCTTGCCGGGTATCGACGTTTATGGGCGGAGGTGCATGATGCGCTTCCGCTTTTTTTGTGATGCGCCGGGCGGTAACGAATGGCCGGGCTAAACAATTTCGCATCGGGCGATGTTCGTTATAAACAATCGTTTGTAGCTGTCGCGATATGAAAGAGAATGTAGGTGTGATTTATGATTCCTCGTCCCGTGTTGCCGACGTGGTTGCCTTGTTGCGCGACCGGTTGTCGCTGAGACGTCGGCAGGTGCGGCCGGTGGCCGGGGTTTCGGCAGGGTGCTTGTTGCCCTGCGAGGTGTTGATGCTGGTTTCGTGCCGTTGGAGCGAGCCGTTGCTCCCGGGTGAATGGCATGCATTTTTTGAGCATTTCGGTGTCTCGGCGTTTTCGGGGCGGACGTTGGTGCCTGTGGCGACATCGGTGCCGTTGGCGGTGAGTCTGGCGCCGGCCTTGCGGCGTATGTTGCGGCCGGTGTGCGTGCGCATCATTTCTCCGGTGGAGGTCTTTTTCATACCTGAGGGACATTTTGCCGAGGCCGGAAATGATGCGGGAGCGACGCGTCAGGTCGATGAGTGGTTGTCGGTCTTTGTCCGTTGCGGAGAGCCGGCCGATGAGCGTTAGTGTTTCGTCTCAGCGGCGGACGTGAGCGATTGATAGATGACCGATTGTATGCGGGTGCGGATATTCATGTCGAAAAGACGGGTGTTCCATCGGTGGGGATAGACCCGGTTGCTGAGAAAAATGTAGATGATGTCGTTGTCGGGGTCGACCCAGAAGGCTGTTCCCGTGTAGCCGGTGTGCCCGTAGACCGAGCAGGGGGCTTCTTCGCAAGTAGGGCTTTTCTGCGGGCTTTCGGTGTCGGGCTTGTCAAAGCCCAGGCCGCGCCGGCTCAGCGTGCTTTTTTCGGTGGTGAATTTCTGCACGGTGGTCGGCTCGAAGTAGTCTTCCATGCCATAGCTTCCTCCATTTTGGAGCATCTGCAACACTTTGGCCATGTCCCGGGCGTTGGAAAACAATCCGGCATTCCCGCTTACGCCGCCCAGGAAGCAGGCCAGTTCGTCATGGGGGTACCCCACGACGAGTTGCTGCCTGAACAGCCGGTCGTCCTCGGTGGGGGCTATGGCCGATAGGGGAAATTTCTCTCTCGGTCGAAAGGTCATGTGGTAGGCGCCGAGCGGTTGCAACAGCCGGCGGTCGATAAAGCGGTCGAGCGGTTCGCCCGAGACTCGCTCGGTGAGCTTTTGCAGAATGACGAAGTTGAGGTCGCTGTATCGGTAGCGGCGGTCACTGCGCGATACCGACAAGATTTTGTGCCAAATGCTGTCAGCAAGGGTCGGTGTGGCATAAATGCTGTCGGCGATGAGCCGGGGAAAATCCCGCCGTGCGTGGTTGTCGAAGAGCCACGGTTTGAGCCGGCACCCCTGTTGCACATACCACTCTTTGTCGACTTGTATCGGGTAGTTGCTGTCGCGTCCCCTTTTCAGGAGGGGGGCCGAGTAGCTGTCGGGGTCGATGAGCAACCGGCGCAGGGAGATGCCGGCGGGCAGTCCGCTCTCGTGCATCAAGGTCTGGCGCAGCGAGATGGCCGAGAGTCCGTAATCGCGCATCTCGGGCAGATAGAAGCAGAGCGGGGCGTTGAGGCTCACCTGCTCGTGGTCGTTGAGCCACATGATGGCGGGCAGGGTGCCCATGGCCTTGGTGATGGAGGCCAGGTCGTAGAGGTCGTTGGTGCTTACCGGGTGGGTTTTCTCATAGTCGAAATGGCCGAAAGCCTTGTCATAGACAATCTTTCCGTGGCGTGTAATGATGATTTGGCAGCCGGGAAAGGCCATGCTGTCGATGCCTTCGTGTACGATGCTGTCGATGCGAACGAGGGCGCGGCTGTCCATGCCGACCTCTTCGGGGTAGGCGTGTCCCAGCCGGCATTCGGGAATATATAGGCCGTGTCCCATCGGATAGCGGCCTGTGCTTACCGGGAGCTTACCGTCGGCCGAACTTCCCCCGAAAAGCACTTCGGCGGCGCATTCCTGCATGACGCGATTGTTTTCATAGGCCATGATTACCGCTTCGGACTCATCGATGAGGTCGTCGTAGGCGGCGAGAAGATAGGGCGACGTGAAAAAGACCAATGCCTTGTTTTGGGCTTTTTTCAGTATTTTCTGGGCGACTCTTATATCTTCGTCTTTGGAGGAGAAGATGGCGACGATGGTGTGGGTGCTGTTCGACAGGACATCGATGAACTGTTTTATCTCCTGGTCGCTCGATTGGGCGTGCAGGCGGCATGTGCGCTCTATCGGGGCATATTCTCGCAGCCGGGCGATAAATGGTTCGGCATTTTGCCGGCCGACGGTGACGACACCGAACGTTTGCCGGCCGAGACCGGTGAAGGGTAGAATCTCTTCCCGGTTTTCGAGCACGGTGATGGCTTGTGCCGAGAGTTGCCGAATGAGCCGGTGGGCTTCGAGGCTGTTCAACTCTTCGAGGAGGGAGTCGGTCTTCACCTCTTGTCGGGCGTTGAGGCCGAGCACATATTTATATTGCAGCACCTTCCGGCAGTGGCGGTCGATGACCTCTTGCGGCAGGGTGCCTTCGTTGTAGCTCTTCACCAGCTGGTCATACTCTTCTCGGGGTTTTAGCGGTTTCAGCAGAATGTCGTTGCCGGCCAGCAGGGCATCGAGGGCCGGGGTTTCCGAGAGCGCCCCTTTCATTTCGAGGGCGTCGGTAAATACCAGACCCTCGAAACCCATCTCATTTTGCAGTAATCCGGTGACGATGCGTTCCGAGAGAGAGGTCGGCTTGCCGCTTGTGCTGTCGAGTGCCGGCACGGAAAGGTGTCCTACCATGAGCCCCGAAAAGCCGGCACGGATATAGCGGTCGAAAGTCGATAATTCGCACGAGTCGAGTTGTGCGCGGTTGCGACCGACGGCGGGAACGGTGAGATGCGAGTCTTCGTGCGTGTCGCCGTGTCCCGGGAAATGCTTGCCGACGGCCATGACGCCTTCGTCTTCGAGCCCTTGGGCATAGAGGCGGGCTTTGCGGCTCACGTTGTCGGGGCTCTCTCCGAATGAGCGGTTGCCGATGACGGGATTTTGGGGGTTGCTGTTGACGTCGAGGTCCGGGGCGAAGTTCACCTGTATGCCCATGCGGCGGCAGGCGCGACCCATTTCACGCCCGTAGGCATAGATGAGCGAGTCGTCGGCAACGGCTCCCAGCGTCATGTTGCGGGGGAAGGAAGGCGTCTCTTTCAGCCGCATGGCCAATCCCCACTCGCCGTCCATGGTAATCATCAGCGGCACGCGCGAGAGCGACTGGGCGAGATGGGTGAGGGTCGCCTGGTCGATGGCCGAGCCTTTTGAGAAGAGAAGGCCGCCCACATGGCACTGCTCGATGAGATTTTTGAGTTGCTCCTTGTTGCGGTCGGTCAGGTTGTTTTCGACCCCGACGACAAACAGCTGCCCGATGCGTTCGGGTACCGAGAGCCGTTGCATGACCGAGTCGACCCAATGGTTCATGGCTTGTCGGTCGGTCTCCCGCATCAGTCGGGGCATTTGGGCAGCCTGCATCGGGCCGAGGAAGAAGACTCCCAGTGTGAGCAGGAAAAAGATTTTTAGCTTCATGGACGATGCGATTTTTTATGCGGTAATTCTTGACTGGTTTTGTTCCAGGAGCCCTCTCTCTTGGCCGTGATTTCACCGATGTACCGGGCCATCAGGTCGCAGAGGAGCATCTCCGTGTCGATGCGCCGACGGCAACGGGCGAGGGGCGTCAGGTCGCTGCCACCGTTGGCGAGGTAATCGGTCGTGGCAATATGGTAGAGGCGGCGGTGTGAAATTTTCTCTCCGCCGATGGTGAGATGTTTTATCCGCTTACTGGGGGTGACGACACACTCGACTTCGCGGCTCACACCCTGGCGTCCGACCGCGGCAATGATTTTGAAGAGCCGTTTTACCTCTTTCCCCGACAGGGTGATGTAACAGAGCCGGTTCTCAAAAGGATAGCACGCCAGTATATCTCCCCGGGTGATTTCTCCCGCGCCGAGGTCGCAGCGCATGGCCCCCGGGTTGATGATGCCGAAGTCGCAGGGCCGCCCTTCCCGCCGGGCTTGTTGCACGAGGGCTTCGGCCGTGAGGTCGGGGAGGTCGTTTTTGCGTGTCAGGGTGACGGGAGATTTCCCGACAACCTCTCCATATCGCTCCTCCATCGGGCGACGGTATGACTCGATGAGGGCGACTGTCGTGGAATCGGCTCTCCCGTCGTAACGGGCCGAAAGGTCGATGAGGTAGCCCTGCCGGCTGTTTTCCTGGCATTCGATGACTCCGACATAGAGACCTCTTTTCCCCGTTTGGCCGATGAGTACCTTCTCCCCCGCTTGGTTGATGACCGGGAGCGGAGCCGGCAGGAGGGTGTGGGAATGTCCTCCGATGATGATGTCGATGGCTCGGCTGGACCGGGCCAGTTTCCGGTCGTCGTCGATGCCCAGATGGGAGAGTACCACGACGATTTCGGCTCCGTGGCGTTTCAGACTGTCGGCCGTGCGTGATGCCGCCGCGATGGCATCGCGATAGACGACGCCGGCATTTTTTTGCGGGTCGACCAGCGTTTTCAGGTCGACACCGACGCCTGTGATGCCCACTTTCCAGCCACCGATTTCTTTGATGACTCCTGCCGAGAAACAACCCTCCAACGGCGTTCCTGACACTCCGTAGTTGCAATTCACGATGGTGGGCTGCGCCTTTGCATACATGGCGGCCAGCGATGCCGGGCCATAGTCGAACTCGTGGTTTCCCGGTGTGATGAAGTCATATCCCAAATGGTTCATGAGGGCCATTTCGGCCGCGCCGTGGTAGGTGGGGTAGAACGCTGTTCCCTGCACGGCATCGCCGGCATCGACGAGGAGCACGGCCTTGCCCGTGTGGCGCAGGCTGTCGATAAGCGCTT
This sequence comes from Candidatus Caccoplasma merdavium, assembly GCA_018715595.1. Classification (NCBI taxonomy): domain Bacteria; kingdom Pseudomonadati; phylum Bacteroidota; class Bacteroidia; order Bacteroidales; family Bacteroidaceae; genus Candidatus Caccoplasma; species Candidatus Caccoplasma merdavium. The sequence continues at coordinate 66,926 of DVLI01000007.1, forward strand.
GGCGTCGTAGTGCACCGCCCAGGTCGGGCAGGGTATCGTGGCGGTCGGTGGGGAGAATCTGGCTGTGAATGTCGTTGGTGTGGACAATCAGCAAGGCTTTCTTTTCTCCGTAGGCCCCTATGGAGAGGAGGCAAAAACAGAGTCCCACGATGAATGTCTGTGGTCGGAAACGCAACATGGTTTTGCAATAAATAACGTATAAGCGAAATTACGAAACTTTGCCTCGCCAATGTCATACTTCGTAACGATTAACATTTATTAGGCGCTCTCCGTTTTGCCTTGAAGCGACAGAAAATGGGACGGAGGAGCGAAAAAACACGTTTTCATTTTGTTATCCCGTAAAAAAATCGTTACTTTGCCCCGCTTTTCGTAATCTCTGGCAGGGAAAAGTGTTACCTGTTTATATTACGTTTCAATACAAACATTTTAAATAGCTATTAAAAATGGACTTGATTAAAGTTGCAGAAGAGGCATTTGCTACGGGCAAACAACACCCCTCGTTCAAGAGTGGTGATACCGTAACGGTGGCCTACCGCATCAAAGAGGGTAACAAAGAGCGTATACAGCAGTATCGCGGTGTTGTTATTCGCATCTCGGGTTGCGGTGAGAAAAAGCGTTTTACGGTGCGCAAAATGTCGGACAACGTGGGTGTGGAACGTATCTTCCCCATCGAATCGCCGTTTATCGACAGCATTACCGTAAATAAAGTGGGTAAAGTTCGTCGCGCCAAATTGTACTATTTGCGTGACTTGACCGGTAAGAAAGCCCGCATCAAGGAAAAAAGAGGATAAGGCTATCCCTGTTCCCTCTATACTGACCCCGTTTTCGAAAGAGAACGGGGTTTTGTATTTCCTGCCTTTCCCTTGCCGTGTTGTCGTGCCGCAAACACTCTCTCTTTGCGGAAGTCATTTCGACTCAGAGGGTTCGCGGGGGATACCCTGTCTTCGCCTCTGGGCCATCTGCCTCGTCGGGACTTCTCCTTCCCGGCCGTGCAGAACCTTTTCCTGCGGCAACGTTTCGACCTTCTCCGCCTGCCTTGTTTACTCGTCAACGGGGCCTTCGCAATTGTTCCCGCATTAGCGTTGAGAACATTTTCTCCGGGTCTCGGCGGTTATCCCTTCTTTGACCTCCGGTGTACAGCTTCGGGCTGGGTTTTGTCGTGCCGAGAGGCAAAAACACAGCGACACCGCCTGAGGCGGTGTCGCTGTGTTGGTATGGGAAGAATACAGGTCTTGGTTGTTGCGTTACATGTTTTCGGGGACGCTGTTGTAGACCTTTTGTTCTTTCAGTTTGGGGTCTTTACCCAGCGGGATAGAGATGCCGAAATTGAAGTTGGCGGCAATTTCACCTATGGGTATGTAGTCGGGCGTTACACGCAGGGAGGAGAAGTCGGCTCCGATGAAGAGCGGCCCGAAATTGAGTACGGCACCGAAGGAGTTGGCAAAGTTCGAAACGGTTCCGTTTATTCCCAACATAAACCAGCGTACCGGTTTTAAGTTGATGCTGCCCATGAGTGAAGTCTGGGTGTTGTTGGCATAAAAACGGGTGGTCGAGAGGAGACCTACCGAGATGTGGTTTCTGAGCAGTTGATATTCAGCACCTACGGTGAGAGTGGGGGCAAGCCATACCTTTCGTTTTGACGGAGCTTTTCCTTCGTTGAATTTGGCAAGGGCTTCAAGGTCGTCGGTCAAGTCGTCGACTTGGTCGTCGAACGTATTTCTCGATTCTCCCAGTTCATCGGTGTAATCATCGCTGCCGATTCCGGTAAACCCGTCGTAAATGATTTCACCATCGGGCGTGACGCCGCGCAAGTTCTTGTTCCACGATATAAATCCGATATTGGTAATCGCCGCCGATACGATGAGGTTTTTGACGGGAGTGTAGGTGGCACCCAAATCGAGCCCTACACCGCCGCCGGCAAGGCCCAATCCGTCGGTGTCGAAATCGAAGCCGGTGATTTCCCCGGTTTCGGGGTCGGTTTCGAGGCTGGCTCCGCCTACCGAAAGGTCGGCTCCGCCGTAGCTCTCGATTTTCCATTGGTCTTCGGCCATGGTAAGGGTGAGCTTGTCGAAGTGTGCATCGGCTTGTGCGGCACCCAGCAAAGCCTTGATCTTGGCACCGACCGTCAGTCGGTCGTTGATGCGGTGGGAGTGTCCCAAGGCTATCTCGACATAGGAGTTGGCTGTCGCCGAGAAATCTTTCAGGTCATATTGTGTGACGACTCCTTCGCTACCGTTTTTCAGGAATCGGAACAGGTCGCCGGGGATTGCCATCGACATGCGTGTGTGCAGCGACACGTCGAGAGTGTTGAATCCGTTCCATTTGTGGAAACCGAATGAGAGAATCGAGAGGTCGGCATTGATGTTGAAGGCATTTTTGTCTTTGATGTTTTTCTCGAATTCTTCTGCCGATACCTCGGAACTGAGAAAGGTGTTGAGTTTGTCGCCGTCGGAGGGATAGATAAAGGTGTTGTATCCGAAATTGGTCGACGTCCCGAACGAGATGTTTCCGAGCATGGGTATGGCCAAATAACCTCTTTCGGGAATCAAGGCGGGGTTAAGCTGGTGGCGCATGGGGGCACGTTCGAGAAAATAGGCGCTTTGCAGGGGTTGGGCCGACGCACCGGCTATCAGGAAACTGAACAACCCGGTCGTCAATATCTGTTTTATGGAGGATTTCATGTTGTCTTGTTTTAGGTGTATTCAGTACTGATGTTATAATGTGTCGAGGTCGACTTCGATTTTTGCGAGTCTTGCACTGAGTTTCAGTTGCAGGTATTGTGTGCTGCGCAGAGCCCCGCTTTCGAGACCTTCACTCAGGCTTCCATCGATGCGGTATCGCAAGTCAGTGATCGATTTCAGGGCACCGTTGCTGTTCTCGGTGAGTCGAATGACGATTTTCCCGGTTGAGGGTGTCGGGTCGTAGAGGCTCATGTCGGTTGCCCCGGCGATGATTCCCTTGCCGTTTTCATCGCTGTTGAGGACTTCGAGGTCGATGCCTTTGATGATGCGGTAGTATTCGGGATTGTTGTCCTCTTCATCATCGATGACTCTCTCGTCGGCGGGAAGTTGCAGATATTCTTCGGCCGAAATCTTTTGCAGTGGTTCGAGGGTAAATTCGAGGTCCAGCGGGAGGGTAGTCGTGTAGCTGGCGATAATGGCGGCCTCTTGCATGGAGAAGTCGGCGAATATGTCGTCGAGCCCGCCCTCAATCTCGGAGAAGTTGATGGCGAAGTTCTCACCGAACTCCATGGGTACGGTGATGTCGCAACTGACCGAGACTTCACTGGGCTGGTTGTTGAGCAGTGCAATGTGTTCGACATTTTTGTCGGTTTGGGCCGAAACCGTGGCTTCGAGTGATGAGGGTATCTTGTTGTTGAGCAGGGCGGGAAGGTCGCCTTGTGCCCAGGTGTAGAGGGTGTCGTTGAGCCAGAATGTTTTCTTCTCGGCGTCGACCCAACTTGTGGTCGGCTCGCGTTGAGAAATGTAGATGTTGTTCTCGCTGGGAATCATTACATGGTTTGTCGCATCGTATGTGGCTTGGGCCATGTAGATGGTGTCGACGGTGATGGGTTCGGCGTTGAGACTTTCGCCATTACTGTCTTTGGGGTCGATAGTGAGGTGCGTCTTTACGGGAATACCCATGGGGTTGGTGGCGCATAGCTTGATGTAGGGGTTGGACAGGTCGAGGGTGATGTCGTTGCCTTCGAGGAAGTCGGGCATCGACCCGATTTCTATTGAGAACGATTCGTGGGCCGAAGCGTCGATGATACCGGCAATGCGGGTTATTTCAAGTTCTTCGATGGAGAAGTCGGTGCGTACTTGGGGTTGTGCGGCAAGGATTGTTCCCGCTCCATTCAACTCGATTTCTACCGATGCGTTTCCGTCGAGCGTGAATTTGTTATTGACGATGTCGAGTATGTTTTCGTCCTCGCTGCTGGGCAGGAGAAGGAAATCGTTGGTCCCGTCGGGGCGGATTTCACCACCACACAATCCGTAGATTTTGACGCTGATCGTGAATATTCCTTTTTCGGCGTTCTTTTGGGGAATGTAGAGGACATGGTCCCTGATGGCCAGCGGGTTTCCGTTGTCGTCGGTGTCTTCGAGCGTGACATCACCGATGTTGCCTGAGGGGGCGAGCATCAGCATGTGGGGCAGCGACATGGTCATGTCGGAGAGTTGCAATGCGAAATTGGCCGGGCCTTGCTCTTCATAAATTTCGGTGGTGATGGTGAGAACGGCCTCTTTGGGAGCATCGAAGAGAATCGTGTCGATGCGTTCGATTTCTTTCGAGATATTCAGTTCCGATGGGTCGACCGGAACGTCGGCCGATAAAGTGAGGGGTATCGAAGTGTTGAATTTGATACCATTTTCGACCGCTGAAATGACTTCTTCGGGAAGTAAAATCTTCGTCGGTTCGATATTGGGAGCCAAACCGTTGCTTTGGTCGATGGCGACGCTCTGTATGGCTGCAAACTCGGTTGTGGAACGGGTCGATTCGGAAATGTAATAAACGCTGTCGCCATTGATTTTCAAATTGTCATCGGTGCTGATGAGTTTCGACAATGTGAATTTGTCGGTTTCTCCGATGGGAATTGATATTCCATTCTCGGCAATCGTCACGTTCATGTCGATTTCCTTGTCATATTTGTTGTCTACGCAATTTGTCAACAACAAAAGACAGCAGGGAATGAGTAGTTTTTTCATAGAGGAAATAACGTAAAAGGAAATATGCCTGTTTTTAGATTATATTACACACTCTATTAAAGGTTTACAAAGTTAAAGCTAATTTCTCAGATACGTGGTACAAATGGGGCGGTAATTTGTTGTGTTAACTTTATTTATATATTTTTGAATAAAAGAAAAGAACTCGTCGCCTCTGTGACCGGGGCGGGAGCTCTTTGAGAAACCGGAAGCGACATAGGCTCATGTTGGCCACCGAGTTTTCGCCCCGGAATGTGCCGGCATAAAATGAGGCGGCGGCTAAGACCAGAACATTGATTCTTGCCATTGAAAGAGCATTCTCGATGCGATACAGGGGCTTTTATGGTTGTTTTTTTGTAAAGTTTCCATGTTGTATATATTTGATTGTCTGGGTGATGAATAAATATGATTGCTCCATGTCGAATGAACCCGCCGGCTTGCTTCTGCGTCGGCAGGTAAAAGGTGGCACGCCATGTCGGCGCGTGTAAAAATTGGAAAAGAGAGGCGGCCGGCAAACGCCATGCACTCTTGCCTATGTGTGGCAAGAGAAGGAAGAGGAGCGCAGTGAACAGACCCCGGGCGACAGGGTGTGGCGGGTCTTCTTCATCGGGCGAACATCAGAATTGTTGCATGTCGACCAGGTGTTTGTAGTAGCCGTTGAGGGCAATCAGCTCTTCGTGGCGGCCGGCCTCCACGATTCGGCCCTCCTGCATCACGCAGATGAGGTCGGCATCTTTGATGGTCGACAGGCGGTGGGCGATGACTAAGGTCGTGCGGTTTTTCATGAGGTTTTCGAGGGCCTCCTGCACGAGCCGTTCCGACTCGGTGTCGAGAGCCGAGGTTGCCTCGTCGAGAATGAGAATGGGCGGGTTTTTGAGAATGGCGCGGGCGATGCTCACGCGTTGGCGTTGGCCACCCGAAAGCCGGCAGCCCCGGTCGCCGATGGGGGTGTCGTAACCTTGCTCGGTGGCCATGATGAAGTCGTGTGCGTTGGCGATGCGGGCAGCCTCCTCGACCTCCTCCTGGGTGGCGTCGCTCACTCCGAAGGTGATGTTGTTGTAGAAGGTGTCGTTGAACAGTATGGCCTCTTGGTTCACATTGCCCATCATGGCGCGCAGGTCGAATACCTTCATGTCCTTGATGTTGACGCCGTCGATGTAGATACCCCCCTTGTCGACGTCGTAGAAGCGGGGCAGGAGGTCGGCCATGGTCGATTTTCCCGAGCCCGATTGGCCGACGAGGGCTACCGTCTGCCCTTTCTTTATGGTCAGGTTCACGTCTTTGATAACCCACTCTTCGTTGTACTTGAACCATACGTTGCGGTATTCGATGGCGTTGTTCAGGACCACGTCGGTTACCGGCTTTTCGGGGTTCTTGATGGGGTTCTCGGTCGAGAGGATTTTGTCGACACGCTCCATGGCGGCCAATCCGCGTTGTATGGTGTAGGCGGCCTTGGTGAGGTCTTTGGCGGGGTTGATGATGCTGTAAAAGATGATGAGGTAGTAGATAAATTCTCCGGCGTTGATGACGCTGTTGCCGCGCAAGATGAGGGCGCCGCCAAACCACAGCACGATGGCGATGGTCGTGGTACCCAGGAATTCGCTCATCGGGTGGGCGAGAGCCTGCCGGCGTCCGATGCGGTTGGTCGTGCGGTAGAAGAGGTTGTTGGCCGATGAAAACCGTTGGTAGATGCGGTTCTCGGCATTGAAGGCTTTGATGATGCGCAAGCCGCCCAGCGTCTCTTCGATTTGGGCCATCAGGCCGCCCCATTGCTGTTGGGCGTCGAGCGAGGTGCGTTTCAGCGATTTGCCCACACGGCCCATGACAAATCCCGCCAGCGGCAGCAGCACCAGGACGAAGAGGGTGAGTTGCCAACTGAGAATGAACATGGTGGTGAGGTAGCTGATAATCATGATGGGGTTCTTGAATATCATGTCGAGCGAGGTCATGATGGAGTTCTCGACCTCGGCCACGTCGCCGGTCATGCGCGACATGATGTCGCCCTTGCGTTCGGTGGTGAAGAAGCCGATGGGCAGGCTCACCACTTTGCGGTAGACAAAGTTGCGAATGTCGCGGACGACGCCACCGCGTAGGGGTATGATGCAGGCCGAGCTCAGGTAGCTCGTCATGGTCTTGGCGAAAGTCATGACGATGAGCCACACGCCGAGCAGCATGAGAGTCCAGATGGCGCCGTGGACCTTGATTTGTTCCGACACCAGCCAGTAGAAGTTGTTGATGACGACATCTTTCAAGTCGCCTTCGCCCCAAGGTATGAAAGAGTAAGTGGCTTCGCTCGTCTTGAAGAGAATTTCCAAGATGGGGATAATCAACATAAACGAGAAGATGCTCAGCAGGGTCGAAAGCAGGTTGAAAAATATATTGAGAATCAGGTATTTCTTGTAGGGGGGGACAAACCGCAGCAGGAGTTTGAAAAGCTCTTTCATAACATCTACGTCTTTATTTGGCGCCGCAAAGATACGATAAAATATGCAGGATAAAATTTTTTTTGCATCTCTTTTCTTTCTTCTCCGGCCGATGTATCTTTGCATGCTCTATGGAGCGGTTCCCATGCGGCAGCGATTATATACACATGGGCTCCCGGGGAGCCTCTCCGTTTTGCCGCTGGGCAGGTGATTTTATTCTGTGCTCGGAACCGCTTTGGAATGCCGGCGTGTTACCATCTGTTAAATCCCATCAAAAAACAACCTCCGCCATTAAACCCTTTTCTGTTTAAAACGTCAAAGCAACAAAAATCGAAAACAACATTTAAGAAATCGCGAGACAAATGAAACAATATCTTCTTCTCGGCTTGCTCTTTTGTATAAGTGTGTCGAGTTTCGCTCAATTTCCCGGACGTCCTCCCATGCGAATGGAAGGGGGTGGCCCAGATGCCGAAGACCCGAATCAGTCGGAATATTTTATCGCGGGGCAGGTGTATGACGAGAAAAACGCCCCCATGGTGGCCGTCTCGGTGCGATTGCTCTCGGCCGCCGACAGTTCGTTGATAAACGGCACCGGGACGATGACCGATGAGATGGGAAAGTTTACCATCAAGAACCTGAAACGGGGCGATTATCTTGTCAATGTCTCTTTCTTGGGTTACAAGCCTATATATAAGCCGGTAAAACTGTTGCGGGTACAGCCCTCGGCATCGTTGGGAGCCATGCAGATGGAACCTGACGCCATACTCTTGGGCGAAGCCGTGGTTACGGCCGTCGTGCCTCCCGTGGTGGCCAAGGAAGATACGTTGGAGTTCAATGCCGACTCCTACAAGACGCAGCCCAATGCCGTCGTGGAAGACATGTTCAAGAAATTGCCCGGCGTCGAGGTCGATGAAGACGGGAAAATTACCGTGCAAGGGAAAGAGGTGACAAAAATTCTTATCGATGGCGAGGAATTCTTTACCGATGACCCCAAAGTGGCTTCGAAAAACCTCCCGGCCAACATGGTGGAGAAAATCCAGGTTGTCGACCGCAAATCCGATGAAGCCCGTTTTTCGGGGGTCGATGACGGGGAAGAAGAGACCGTGATAAATCTCACCGTGAAAGAAGGCATGAAACAGGGTTGGTTCGGTACGGGACAAGCCGGTGGCGGTACCGAGATGAATGATCTCAAAGGCATGTATGAGCTCAATGCCATGGCCAACCGCTTTATCGACAACAACCAGTACTCTTTCCTTGGAAGTCTCAACAATACCAATAACCAAGGAGCCAGCGACCTCGGCTCTTCGATGTTCTCGGGCAGCAGCCGCATGATGAGCGGTGGAAACCGGGGAACCGGAACGGCAGGAATGGTCGGTGGAAATTTCAATGTGGGAAATAAGGAGAAGACTTTCCGCATCGGAGGAGATGTGGGGTATATGGGTAACGACCGTTATTACAAGAGCCGCAGCGAGCAGCAGAATTTCCTCACCAACGACAGTTCGTCATTTGTCAAACGCGAAGGCGAGAACATCAACCGCAGTCATAACTTCCGGGTGAATTTGCGCTTGCGCTGGGAAATCGATACTCTCACGAGGTTGGAGTTTATGCCCCGCTTCGGATTCAATAAGTCGCATTTTGAAAATAACGGTTATTCCGAAACCATGGGCGGATATCGAGATGCAGAGTTGGCCGACCGCGACAGCGTCAACGACCAACGTACCAATTCTTGGAGCGATGCGCACGGGTATAATTTCTCGGGACGGTTCAGTTTCAGCCGGGCGTTCAAGAGCGACCCGCGCCGCCGGTTCAGTTTCAGTTTCAATTACAGCACCAACCGTTATGAAGAGAACGGACACACTGACGATGTCTTGAATTTCTACCGGACCGGCATCCTCGACTCTACCCGCCTGCAAAACGACGACAACATTCAGTCGGGAGCTTCCTACAATGCGCGCGTTACTTATGTGGAGCCGCTGTCGGACCACTACTACCTCAACTTCGTCTACCAATATCGCTACAACAACAGCAACTCCGACGCCTATACCTACAATGTCGATGAAGATGGCTTTTTTGTCGACCTCGATTCGCTCGGAATGCCGTTGGCCGACGAGAATTACAGCAACGTTTCCCGCAGCCGCTACAAGACGCATCGCGGTGAAGTGTCCATTCGCGGTGTCTACACCAAGATGAATTTCAACGTGGGCGTCAACCTCGAACACCAGAAACGGGAAACCCGTTACCTCTTCGGCGCGAATACCGGGAACGACATTACCCAGTATGCCCTCAATTTCTCGCCGACTTTCCGCCTGCGTTACCGCATTACAAAGCACAAGAATTTGAGGTTCGACTACCGGGGCAGTACCTCGCAACCATCGGCTCGCCAGTTGCAGGCGACACCCGATATTACCAACCCTCTCAATATATATATTGGTAATCCCGAGTTGAAATCGGAGTTCTCTCACCGGGTTTGGATGCGTTATAACTCCTACAACATCGACACCTACCAGTCGTTCTCCATCGGAGTCGATGCCCGTGCCACACAGAACGGTATCGTGGAGAAAACCATCTATAATGCCGATGGAGGCCGCACCCGCACTCCTGTCAATGTCAACGGTGAATGGAACGCATCGTTGTGGGCTTTCTACAACATGCCGTTCAAACGCAATAAAAAATTCAGTTTCAATTCAAGCACGCGTTTGGCTTATGACAATTCTGTGGGTTTTGTCTCTTTGAACCGCGATGCCAACAGCGAGAAAAACATTTCCCGCAATACCAATATCCGCGAGAATCTCTCGTTGCGCTACTCTTCGGAACTGTTCAATGCCAGCATCGGCGGAAACTATGCTCTCTCGTATGTGACAAATACCATGCAGACCGACAATAACCAGACGACCATGGATTTCGGTGCACGGGCCGAGATAGACTGGTTCCTCCCCTGTGGTGTTTCCATCGGCTCGGATTGCCGCTACCGGGGTACCGCCGGTTATGCCGAAGGGTATAACCAGCACAAGGTCATCTGGAATGCCTCCATTGCCTACTCGTTCCTCGAAAAGAAAAATGCCACGATTCGGTTCAAGGTCTATGACATTCTGCAACAGAATACCAACATCAGCCGTTCGGTGACCGGTACCTATATCCAAGACCAGGAGACCAACGCCATAGGCAGCTACTGCATGCTCTATTTTGCCTACCAGTTCAATACCATCGGAGGCCGGGGCAATGGCGGAGGCGGCGGCCCGCAAGGCCCCGGTGGATATGGTCCTCGTGGATATGGACGTTTCTAATCGACAAGACAATCTCGGGTCATAGGAAAAAGAAGGCCGTGAAACATTTTGAAATCACGGCCTTCTTTGTATCTTTGCTCGTGTATCTTTTCTCCCGGGTGACGGAGGCTTTTCTCCTTCGATGCAGAGAGGGAAGCGACGTGCTTGCACCGGGATCGGAAAAAACAGAAGCGTATGAGAAACAAGAGAGGCTGGTTGGCCTGTGTTGCGTGTCTGCTGGTTTTTGCCGGCATTGCCCTTTGGCGGCAATGCGATGCCCCGGCGGCTTCGTCCTATCGGCACAACGAAGGACTGGTGTTCAATACCATTTACCACTTTACCTATCAATCCGATGAGGATTATCAGTCGCAAATCGAGGAAGAATTGAGGCGTTTCGATGCTTCACTCTCGCCGTTCAATCCCACCTCGATTATCTCCCGCTTCAACCGCAATGATACGGCGGTGGTTGCCGACGCATGGTTTGAGCGGGTCTTCGACCGTTCCAAGGAGATATGGCGCGATACCGAAGGCGCGTTCGACCCTACCGTTTCACCTCTCATCAACGCATGGGGCTTCGGCTTCAAGAGCGGTGTCGCCGTGACACCCGAGGTCGTTGACAGCTTGTGGCACTTGGTGGGTATGGAGCGTATGGAACTCGTCGACGGGCGCCTTTACAAGGACGACCCCCGCATGACGCTCAATTTCTCGGCCATAGCCAAAGGCTATGCTGTCGATGTGGTCGCTTCGTTCCTGCGCGGGAAAGGGGTCGAGAATTACCTGGTCGAGATCGGCGGAGAAATTGCCGCCCGTGGGCGCAACAGCCGTGGAGAAGCCTGGCGGGTGGGGATTGACACCCCCGACGAGTCGAATGTTGCCGGCGGGCAAATCGAGGCGGTCGTGCTGCTCGATGATGCCGCCCTGGCCACCTCGGGCAATTATCGCAACTTCCGCATCGTCGACGGCCATCGGGTCGCCCACACCATCAATCCGGCCACGGGTTACCCCGTGCAACATAGCCTGTTGAGCGCCACTGTGCTGGCCTCGGATTGCATGACGGCCGATGCCTATGCCACGGCGTTTATGGTGCTGGGTGTCGAGAAGAGTCTCGAAATTGCCGCCCGTCACCCCGGAATGGAAGCCTACCTGATCTATGCCGTCGATACGGCGACGACAGCGGTGGCCATGACGCCCGGCATGAAGACATTTCTTTTCGGTGAGTGACAAATTGTTGTCAAATAGTCTAGGCGGCTCTCTTTTTGTCGCGAGCGATACGAAACGGGAATAAAATTCTTTATATAACGAATAATCTTTGTATATTTGCAATCTCGAACAATACAAAAACTTAGAAAGATGAATCCAGTATCAGATCGTTTGGCAAGCCTTTCTCCGTCGGAGACTCTGGCTATGTCGCAAAAGAGCAACGAACTAAAAGCGCAAGGCATCGATATTATCAACCTGAGCGTGGGTGAGCCCGATTTCTTTACCCCCGACCACATCAAAGCCGCAGCCAAAAAGGCCATCGACGACAATTTCTCGTTCTATTCGCCGGTGCCCGGTTACATGGATTTGCGCAAAGCCATCTGTTCGAAGCTCAAAAATGAAAATCACCTCGATTTCACTCCCGAGCAGATTGTCGTTTCCAACGGAGCCAAACAGTCGATATGCAACGCCATACTCTGTGTCGTCAACCCCGGCGATGAGGTCATCATTCCGGCACCCTGCTGGGTGAGCTATGTCGAGATGGTGAAACTGGCCGAGGGCAAGAGCATCGTGGTGCCTTCGAGCATCGACACCGATTTCAAGATAACGCCGGCCCAGCTCGAAGCCGCCATTACGCCCAAAACAAAGGCCATTATTCTCTGCTCGCCGTCGAATCCTACCGGTAGCGTATATTCGCGCGAGGAATTGAAGGCATTGGCCGACGTTCTGGCCAAATATCCCCAAATCATCATCTTGGCCGATGAAATCTATGAGCATATCAATTACATCGGCGGTCACCAGAGTATCGCCCAGTTCGAGAATGTGCGTGATCGGGTAGCCATTATCAACGGTGTGTCCAAGGCTTATGCCATGACCGGTTGGCGTATCGGTTTCATCGCCGCCCCCCTGTGGCTGGCCAAGGCATGCAACAAATTGCAGAGCCAGTACACGTCGGGCCCCAGCTCCATAGCCCAAAAGGCTTCGGTGGCAGCGTTTACGGGCGACCAAAGTTGTGTAGAAGAGATGCGCCGGGCATTTGAGCGCCGTCGCGACCTGGTGGTCGAGCTGGCTCGTCAGATACCCGGTTTCAAGGTCAATGTACCCCATGGCGCCTTCTATCTCTTCCCCGACGTATCGTATTATTACGGAAAGAAGTTCGGTGACAAGGTCATTGCCAATTCGGCCGACTTGGCCATGTACCTCCTCGAAGAAGGCCATGTGGCCACTGTGGGTGGTGCTGCCTTCTGTGCCCCCGAGTGCCTGCGTTTCTCGTATGCCACTTCCGATGAAAACCTCAAAGAGGCTATGCGTCGTATCAAAGAGGCTTTGGCCAAACTGAAATAGGAACAACGCGCGATTGTCAATCGTTGAAAACAAAAGGAAGGGGGCTCCCGAGGAGCCCCCTTCCTTTTGTTTTATTATGCTTGTGGCATGGCCGCAGGTGCCGGGTGGCGAGGGGTTAATCGTCTGTGTCGGTCGAGAGGATTTCGTTCAGTTTGTGGCGGTTGAGCAACTCGATGCCCTGCGAAGAGTAGGTTATGATGCCTTCGTCGCATAATTCGTTGAGGGCCGTCATGAAGACCGAACGCTGTACGCCGAAGAAGGTGTACAGGTCTTTGAGCTTGCAGATAATCTGCACATCGGTGGCGCTGCGCTGGGTGAAACTCAGAATCCAGAATGCCAGGCGCTCTTTTACGCTGCCCGACGACAGGGCCAGGAATGTTTCGAGGCTCTTTTGCGAGTGGCGAGAGAGAATGTTCAGCAGGTTGATGATGAAGATGGGACTTTGCTGTATGAGCGTGACGAAAGCCTGTTTGTCGATTTGCATGATGCCGCAGTTTTCTTTGGCGGTCACTTCGCTGGGATAGGTGGTGTTGCGACCGAAGAGGTGGTTGGGGTAGAGAATGTTGGGGGCATGCAGGGTTTCGGTGACGCGTATTTTCCCATTGATGTTTTTTAACTCCGCCCGGGCGCTACCCGATACGATAAATTTCATGTGCGTGCACTCCTCGCCTCGGCGGGCAATGATTTCATTGTCCTGGTATTTTAAGAAATGGAAGCGGGTCTTTTCTATGATTTCCGACATTTTTGCGCGGCTTACTCCCTGAAAGAGCGGGAGTTGCAGCAATACGTCATACATGCTGTCCATGAGTTTTTTCGTTTAGTCATTCAAAAATAACAAGAATTATCCAAATCTCTAACGAATAAACATAAAATCAAATTCTTTGTTTAGAAAGAATTGTGTTCTTTCTTTTTTCTTAACTTTGTGGTCGATACGGATTATGACCGCTTTAACCTTAACCATGATTCTTTCTGTTATGGAAAACACGTCATTTTATTTCGATTTGCAGGAGATTGTCAGTGCCTTTGTCGTACTCTTCGCCGTCATCGATGTGACCGGCCTGCTGCCTGTCTTTATCGATTACCAAAACAAGGGATTGAAAATCTCCCCCGCCAAGGCCGCCATTTATTCCCTGATCACCTTCGTGGCCTTCCTTTTTGCGGGAAATGCGATTCTGCAACTTTTCCAGGTCGACATCTCTTCCTTTGCCGTTGCCGGTTCGCTGGTGATATTTGTGATGGCCATCGAGATGATATTCGGGGTCGAGATTTTTCATAACGACGGCCCCGGCGGGTCGGCTACGCTGGTTCCCATCGTTTTCCCGCTCATTGCCGGAGCCGGCTCTTTCACGGCCTTGCTGTCGTTGCGCGCCCTGTATAGCTTGCCCGATATTCTCATCGCGTTGGTGCTGAACATCATCATCGTCTACCTCGTGTTGCGCTATGCCTTCTTGGTCGAGAAAATCTTCGGCAAGGCGTTTGTCTATGTGCTGCGTAAATTGTTCGGCGTCATCCTGCTGGCCATTTCGGTGCGTATGTTTGTCAGCAACCTCACCAAGTTGCTCGAATCTTTTGCTACCCAGCAATAACGCTCCGTGTTCCGTTTGAAAAACAAAAACAGGCCGGGAAATGTCTCCGGCCTGTTTTCGGACGTTGTCAATATGATGATGAAATGGGGTTTTCTTGAATACCAAATTTCGCTCAAAAATAATAAGAAAAAAGTAAAATTCCAATCAAAAGCCATTTTTTTGAAAGAAAAGACAGAAATATTGAAAAATTGTTATTTCTCAGATAAATATCTCCTGTAAAAATTTGGAATATTAAAAATCATTTTATATATTCGGAAGTCAATTTCTACCTGTTTCGGTCAGGAAGTTAATAATATTTTGAGATAAGATATGAGTTATTTAAAGTTTGATAAGAATGCGATGACCAATCTGGTGCAGTCTCTGCCCAAAGAGATGTTGCGCACCAATCGGTCGGGGGCATACCATTGTACGACGATAGTCGACTGCAATACCCGCAAGCAACACGGTTTGCTGGTGATACCCATTCCCGAGATGGACGATGATAACCATGTGCTTCTTTCGTCGTTCGATGAGACCGTTATCCAGCATGGCGCCCCCTTCAATCTGGGATTGCACAAGTATCAAGGCGATTGTTTCAGTCCCAACGGTCACAAGTATATCCGCGAGTTTACTTGCGAGACCGTGCCGCAGACGACCTATCGCGTGGGCGGTGTCATCTTCTCCAAGGAGAAGGTTTTCATTTCGCACGAGAACCGTATCCTTATTCGTTACACCCTTCTCGATGCCCATTCCGACACGACGTTGCAGTTCCGCCCGTTCCTGGCATTCCGCAATGCCAACGCCCTCTGTATGGCCAACGACAAGCTCAATGGCCATTTCGATGTCGTGGAAAACGGTATCAGCTGCTGTCTCTATCCCGGCTACCCGACTCTCTATATGCAGTTCAACAAGCCGGTGCAATTTGTCTCGCAGCCCAACTGGTACAAAGGCATCGAGTATATCAAGGACCAGGAGCGCGGGTATGATTACAAAGAAGACCTGTATGTTCCCGGCTATTTTGAGCTCCCGATAAAGAAAGGCGAAAAAATCATTTTCTCGGCCGGAACGAGCGAGATAAAGACCCGTTCGCTCACTTCGCTCTACACCAAGGAAATGGGCGTACGCACGAGTCGGACCAGTTTCTATAACTGCCTCAAAAATTCAGCACAGCAATTCTATTACAAGCGGGGCAAGGAAAATTACCTCCTGGCCGGTTATCCTTGGTTCAAGGTCTCGGCGCGCGACATGTTTGTGGCTTTGCCCGGTTGTACCTTGGCCGTCGACGATGTCGAGATGTTCCATTCCATCATGGCCACGGCACAGAAAGCCCTGCGTTGCTGGATAGAGAAAGGCGAACGCGATGCGGTCATTAAAGACATCGATAAGCCCGATGTCCTCTTGTGGGCCATTTGGGCCTTGCAACAATATGCCAAGATGGTTTCGATAGAGGAGTGCCGGGCCCGTTATGGCGAGTTCATCGTCGACATGGTGCAGGCCATCGAGCGCGGCAAAATCGCCAACCTTTTCCTCCAAGACAACGGCCTGTTGTATGCCAACGGGCGTGATACCGCGATTTCCTGGATCGACGCTGTCGATGCCTCGGGTCGCCCCATCACCCCGCGCACCGGCTACCTGTCGGAGTATAACGCCTTGTGGTATAATGCCCTGCTCTTCACGGCCGACCAGATACTCGTCGACCCCGATAAAGCCGCCGAGGCCGACCGCTTGAAGAACCTGGCCGCCAAGGCGGCTGTGGCTTTCAAGGAGATGTTCCTCAACGACTACGGCTATCTGTTCGATTATGTCGATGCCAACTTCGCCGATTGGAGCGTGCGGCCCAACATGCTCTTCGCCCTCTCGCTCGACTATTCTCCTCTTGACAAGAGCGAGCGCAAGAAAGCCCTCGATGTCGTTACGCGGGAGTTGCTTACCCCCAAGGGCATACGCACCCTCAGTCCGAAGAGCCACGGCTATTCGCCCATCTATGTCGGCAATGAGGAACAGCGGGCTCATGCCTATTTCCAAGGACCGTCGCGTCCGTGGCTCATGGGCGCTTATGCCGACGCCTATCTCAAACTCTTTGGCATCAGCGGCGTTTCGTTCCTGGAACGTATGCTTATCGGGTATGAAGAGGAGATGTCGAATACCTGCATCGGTACGATTTCGGAACTTTTCGACGGCAATCCCCCCTATGCGGGACGAGGAGGCATCAGCCTGGCCGCCAATGTGGGCGAAATCCTGCGGGTATTGCGAATGCTGAAAAAATACAACCATATATAATTAGGTAATATTAAATCTTGAAATACACATGAAAGCACTCATGTTCGGTTGGGAATTCCCTCCGCATATTCTGGGAGGTTTAGGCACGGCGAGCTATGGCCTTACAAAAGGTATGGCCGAGTGCGGCGATATGGATATCACTTTTGTCATACCCAAACCATACGGTGATGAAGACAAAAGTTTTGCCCACATCGTCGGTGCCGGAAACACACCCGTCGCATGGCGCGATGTCTCGTGGGACTATGTCGCCGGGCGGCTTGGCTACTGCATGAACCCGCAAGAATATTTCGATTTGAGAGACCATATTTATGCCGACTTCAATTACTTGCACACCAATGATTTGGGTTGCATCGAGTTCTCGGGTCGTTATCCCGACAACCTGCTCGAAGAAATCAACAACTATTCGATTGTGGCCGGTGTGATTGCTCGCACCTATCCTTGCGATGTCATTCACTCGCACGACTGGCTGACCTATCCGGCCGGCATACATGCCAAGCAGATTACCGGTAAACCGCTGGTCATTCATGTGCATGCCACCGATTTCGACCGTAGCCGCGGCAATGTCAATCCCACGGTTTTCGCTATCGAGAAAGACGGCATGAACTGGGCCGACCACATCATTACCGTTAGTAACCTGACGCGGCGCACCGTCATCGAGAAATACGGCATCGACCCCTCCAAAGTGACGACCGTGCACAACGCCGTGGAGCCCCTCAGCCCCGAAATCATGGCCATACAGATGCCGCACAACCCCAAAGAGAAGGTGGTGACCTTCCTGGGCCGCATCACCATGCAGAAAGGTCCCGAGTATTTCGTCGAGGCCGCCGCGCAAGTCTTGCGCAAGACCAATCGGGTGCGCTTCGTCATGGCCGGTAGTGGCGACATGATGAACAAGATGATACGGCTGGCCGCCCAGCGCAACATCTCCGACCACTTCCATTTCACGGGCTTCCTGCGCGGGAAGCAGGTCTATGAGATGCTCAAAGCCAGTGACGTGTATGTCATGCCGTCGGTATCGGAGCCTTTCGGCATCTCCCCGCTCGAAGCCATGCAGGTAGGTGTGCCCTCGATTATTTCCAAGCAATCGGGTTGTGCCGAGATTCTCAATCACGTCATCAAAATCGACTATTGGGACGTGTATGCAATGGCCGATGCCATATATTCCATCATCACCTATCCCGCCATGTACCAGCAGCTCAAAGAAGAAGGCAAGCGCGAGGTCGATGAAATCAAATGGATATATGCCGGTAAAAAAGTCATCGACATCTACCACAAAGTCATGCAGCGATAAAGAAATGTTTTATTCGAGAAAATAAAGATTACTATATATGAAAACCATCTGTTTTTACTTTCAGATTCACCAGCCGTTCAGACTGAAACGTTATCGTTTCTTCGACATCGGTAACGACCACTATTACTACGACGATTACAACAATGACGAGATCATCACCCGCATTGCCCATCGTTCTTACCTGCCGGCCAATCAGACCTTGCTCGAAATGATAAAGAACTCCAACGGCAAGTTCAAGGTGGCATTTTCCATTTCGGGTGTCGCTCTCGAACAGCTCGAAATCTATGTCCCCGAATTTATCGACTCGATGAAGGAGTTGGCGCGTACCGGTTGTGTGGAGTTCCTCTCGGAGACCTATGCCCACTCGCTGGCTTCGCTGCGTGATCCCGAGGAATTTGCCTTGCAGGTGAAGGAGCACGACGACAAAATCGAGGAACTCTTCGGGCAACGTCCCAAGGTATTCCGCAATACCGAGTTGATTTACTCCGACGAGATTGCCTGCATGGTGGCCGACATGGGTTTCAAAGGCTGCATCACCGAAGGTGCCAAGCACATTCTCGGCTGGAAGAGCCCCAACTACCTCTACTGCTCGACCGCCGTTCCCAAGCTGAAACTTTTGCTCAAAAACTACAAGTTGAGCGATGATATTACTTTCCGCTTCTCCAACTACGAGTGGAACGAATATCCTCTCACGGCCGACAAATACATGGGTTGGATCAACTCCCTGCCCGAGACCGAGCAAGTGGTGAACCTCTTCATGAACTACGAGACCTTGGGTGAGTTGCAGCCCCGTGAAAGCGGCATTTTCGAGTTTATGAAAGCTCTGCCTTACTTCGCCGAGCAGATGGGTATTACCTTCTCGACCCCGACCGAAGTCATTTCCAAGCTCAAACCCGTCGATTCCCTCTCGGTGAGCTATCCCATCTCGTGGGCCGATGAAGAGCGCGATACCAGCGCCTGGTTGGGTAACCTGTTGCAAAACGAGGCGTTCGACAAGCTCTACTCCGTGGCCGAACGCGTGCGTCTCTGCGATGACCGTCGCCTCAAACAGGACTGGCTTTACTTGCAGACCAGCGACCACTTCTATTACATGTGTACCAAATTCCTCTCCGATGGTGCCATACACAGCCATTACAGCCCCTATGACTCGGCTTACGAGGCATTTACCAATTACATGAATGTGTTGAGCGACTTCATCGTGCGGGTACAGGAGCAATATCCCGATACCATTGAGAACGAAGAGCTCAACTCGCTGATTACGACCATTCGTAACCAGGCTGCCGAGATAGAGGTTTTGCAGAAGGAGTTGAAAATAGCCAAAGAGGAACGCGCTGCCAAGAAGGCAGCTGCCAAGCAACCGGCCAAACCCGCTGCCCGCAAGACGACAGCCAAGAAGGCATAATGATTGCTCAATCTAATCCTCCAATTTAAGTTTATTGCAGGAAAGGCCGCCCCGACATCGGGGCGGCCTTTCTCTTTATGGGGGATATGGCCTTGTGTGCGGTGGTTATTGGGCCTCGCTCAACTCTGTGCCTCTCGGTCGAGGTAGAGGTAGTCGTAGTGGACAAACGGCTTGGCACCTTGCTTGCCGATGAGGGTGCGGGCTTTCTCGCTGTCGCAGCTGATGCGGCCTACGCCGATGGGGCTCCCGTCGGGCGCGCATATCCGCACGATGTCGTCTTTCTCAAAGTCCCCCTCTATGGCCGTGACACCGATGGGCAACAGGCTCACGGCGCGGTGTGAGAGCAACCGGTCGGCGGCTCCGGCGTTGATGTGCAGCGCCCCTTTGGCAAACCCTTCGGAGTGGGCAATCCATTTCTTGACGCTCGACGTCGTTTTGGTTGCCGGCAGGAAACGGGTGCAGAGCACGGGTCCTCCGTCGCACAGGAGGTCGGTGAGAATGTTGTCGCGCTTGCCGTTGGCGATGATTACCTCGATGCCTTCCTGGGCCACTTTGCGGGCGATGTTGCATTTGGTGAGCATGCCGCCACGGCCGAACGACGATTTCCCCACTTGTATGTATTGGGACAACTCCGCGCGGCTGTCGGCCGCAATCTCGGTGATGACCCGGCTGTCGGGGTCGTCGGGTTTCCCGTCGTAGATGCCGTCGATGTTGCTGAGAATGATAAGGGCCTCGGCACCCATCATGGTGGCAATCATGCCCGAGAGTTCGTCGTTGTCGGTGAACATGAGCTCGGTAACCGACACGGTGTCGTTTTCGTTGACGATGGGTATGACGTTGTTGTCGAGCATGACCTCCATGCAGTGTTTCTGGTTGAGGTAATGGCGGCGGGTGGCGAAGTTCTCTTTCATGGTGAGCACTTGGCCGCAGGCAATGCCGTGTTCGCGGAACAACTCATAATACCGGTTGATGAGTTTGGCTTGCCCTACGGCCGAGAAGAGCTGGCGTGCCGACACGGCATCGAGTTTCTTGTTGTGCTCGATGTCCAGTTCACTGCGACCCGAAGCCACGGCTCCCGAGGAGACCAGAATGACTTCGATGCCGCGGCGGCGCAGGTCGGCGACCTGGTCGACCAGCGCCGAGATGCGGGTCACGTCGAGCGTGCCGTCTCGTCGGGTGAGCACGTTGCTGCCTATTTTTACGGTGATGCGCTTGAAACGGGGCATGGGCAAGGACGGTTAGTGGTTCGATTTTTCGCGTATCTCGACCCGGCGTATTTTCCCGCTGATGGTCTTGGGCAGTTCGTCGACAAATTCCACGATACGGGGATATTTATAGGGAGCCGTCACATGTTTCACATGGTCTTGTATCTCCTTGATGAGTTCCTCGCCGGCACGGGCCTTGTACTCTTTCGAGAGGACGATGGTGGCTTTTACCACCTGGCCGCGTATTTCGTCGGGTACGCCGGTGATGGCACATTCCACGACGGCGGGGTGGGTCATGAGGGCGCTCTCGACCTCGAACGGGCCGATGCGGTAACCCGACGACTTGATGACGTCGTCGGCACGTCCCACAAACCAGTAGTATCCGTCTTCATCGCGCCAAGCCACATCGCCCGTGTAGTAGATGTTGTCGTGGTAGGCTTCGCGGGTCTTTGCCTCGTCGCGGTAGTACTCCTTGAAGAGCCCGATGGGTTTGCCCTTGTCGGTGCGGATAACGATTTGCCCCTGTTCGCCGTCTTCGGCCCAGCGGCCGTCGGAGGTGAGCAGGTCGACGTCGTATTGCGGGTTGGGTATGCCCATTGAGCCCGGTTTGGGTTCGACCCAGGGATAGGTGGCGATGGTGAGTGTGGTCTCGGTCTGCCCGAAACCTTCCATGAGCTTGATGCCCGTGATGCGGTAAAACTCCTCGTAGACTTTGGGGTTGAGGGCTTCTCCTGCTATGGTGCAATAACGCAGCGAGGAGATGTCATACTTGGAGATGTCTTCGCGTATGAGGAACCGGAACACGGTGGGCGGCGCGCAGAACGAGGTGATGTGGTATTTCTCTATCATGGCAAGCACATGTGCCGGCACAAATTTCCCGAAGTCATAGACAAAGACGTTGGCACCGGCAATCCATTGCCCGTAGAGCTTGCCCCAAACGGCTTTTCCCCAGCCGGTGTCGGCGAGGGTGAGGTGCAGGCTCTCTTCGTTGAGGTTGTGCCAGTATGAGCCGGTGACGATGTGTCCCAGCGGGTAGGTGAAGTCGTGGGCTACCATTTTGGGGTTGCCGGTCGTGCCCGAGGTGAAATAGAGCAGCGAGGTGTCGTCGTTGGTATTGGCCAGGGCGGGACGCTCGAAGGGGGCGGCGGCTTCGATGCCGGCATGGAAATCGAGCCAGCCTTCGGGTATGGTGGGGCCTATCGACACGCGGTATTGCAGCGAGGGGGAGTCGGCGACCGAGCGGTTGATGTGCCCGATGACGGGTTCTTCGCCTACGGCGACAATCATCTTTATGTCGGCCGCGTTGCAGCGGTAGATGATGTCTTTCTCGGTGAGCAGGTGGGTGGCGGGTATGCACACGGCTCCGATTTTGTGCAGTGCGATAATCGAGAACCAGAACTCATAGCGGCGTTTGAGTATGAGCATCACCATGTCGCCGCGTTTGATGCCGAGCGACAGGAAGAACGAGGCGGTCTTGTCGCTTTCGCGCTTGATGTCGGCAAAGGTGAAGTCGATGTGGTGGTCTTCCTCGTTGGTCCAGCAAAGGGCTTTTTTGTCGGGCGCGATGCGGGCCCATTCGTCTACGACGTCGTATCCGAAGTTGAAATTCTCGGGTACGTTTATGTGGAAGTTTTTGATGAAATCTTCTTGCGAGGAAAATTTCGTCTGTTTCAGAAATTTCTCTAACATGGGGTTGATGATGATTAAAAGATGATGGCAAGGAATTGTACCCGTTTCCCGTCGAGCGCTTTCATGCCGTGGGGGCGGTTGGCGTCGAAGTAGATGCTGTCTCCTTCGTTGAGCGTGAGTTGCTTGTTGCCGATTTGCAGGGTCATGCGGCCTTCGAGAATGTAGTTGAATTCCTGTCCCGGGTGCGTGTTGAGGTAGATGGGGGTCGCATCGTCTTTGGGTTCTACGGTGACGACGAAGGGGTCGGCCTTGCGGTTCATGAATCCGGCGGCGAGCGACTGGTATTTGTAGGCTTTGGTCCGCTGCACGCTGGCGCCCATGCCCTTGCGGGTGAGGAAGTAGCTGTTCATGCGGGGTTCTTCGCCAAACATCAGTGCCGTGAGGTCTATCTCGTAGTGGGTCCCGATTTGGTGCAAGATGCTCACGGGAATGTCGATGTTGCCCGATTCCATTAGTTCATATTCCCGGGGTTCGATACCGCACACGGCGGCCACATCGGCCGTCGTGAGATCGAGTACTTCGCGCAGCCCTTTCAGTCGGGAAGCGATTTGTTTGATTTGTTCGTTCATAAAAACTCTATTTTATACGCCCGGGGAGCTGTTGCGGCCACTCTCCGGAGAGGGTTGTTGTTTGTTGCGGGCGGGCCCGGCAGGGGGTGCCGACTTGTTGTGGGCCGCGTGCCGTCCCGGTTACCATGGGGGCAACGGCTTGTTGCGTACGGTCGCATTGCACCTGTTGTTGACAAAGATACGACAAAGCGCAAAAAAAACAATCATTCCGCCACGAAAAACCGATTTTTTCTTCTCTTTTGCCGAGCGTTTGTTTCTCTGCCGAATATCTTCTAACTTTGTAGAAAAGTTTATGTCCCTATGAAACGAGTCTTATGTCCCCGCTGCGACGGCCATGTGACTTTCGACGAGCAACGTTGCCGCGCCGGAGAGTCGCTCTTCCTGGTCTGTCCGCATTGTGGAAAAAGTTTTTCGCTCTCCTATGAAGAGATTGTCCGTCAGCCCGATACCGCCGATTGCGGCAAGATTGTCGTGCTCGAAAACAACTGTTGCGAGCGGCAGGAATTCCCGCTGGCCCTTGGCGACAACGTGATAGGCCGACGCAACAAGGGCACCGACGTGGATATTGCCATCGAGAGCAGCGATGCCGACCTCGAACGCCGCCATTGCATCATCAATGTCCGTCGCAACAAAAATGGCGAGTTGGTATATACCCTCCGCGACTGTTCTGCACGTTCGGGCACTTATTTGCGGCAAGACCGTTTGGGCAAACGCGACCAGGTGCGTCTCGACTCGGCCGATGTCGTTTCGATAGGAGGCACCACCTTTATCCTTCACGTTCCCGGAGGCGACGAGGAGGAGTAATCCCCGGCCGGAAAGCCCTCTCCCCTCCCGTGACAAAAAACAAAAACCGAACTTATAAATGCGTAGTATATGAAAAATATCGTCCTCTTCGATACCCGCGATGTGCATTGCGCCTGCTTGCCCATCACCTTCACCCGCGCGGTGAGCGACGTGAGGGTGGGTATTCTCACCATCAAGGAAAAATGGCAACATTACATTCCGGGAGACTACACGGCTCTCACGGCCGAATACTTGGCCGTGAAATATCCGGCACTCCCCGATGAGGCCCTCTTCATTGCCGGGAACCTCTGTCCCGATGCCGAACTGCTGGCCGCCGTGACGGCTCTGACGCCCGGTATGGCCCTGCTCGATGCCGATGCCCGCCTGTTGGCCTTCTGCGGGACATGCAGCGACATGCAATCGGCCCGTTACGCTCGCACGCTCACCTATACCGGTGTGCCCGTGCGCATCGCCGCGGCCTATGACATTTTCAGGGAGAACGGCCGGGAACTCGAAAAAGACTTCCGCCTTCTCACCGCCGGCCGCACTTCGCAACCGCTGCCCGAGTCGTGCCGTCTCGTGGGCGAACCGACTTTCCCCGACGGCACCCCACGACTCTTTATCGAAGAGGGAGCCAAGCTCGAATGCGTCATTATCAACGTCAACAACGGCCCGGTGTATATAGGCCGCGACGCCGAGGTGATGGAAGGCGTGTGCATACGCGCCCCGTTTGCCGCCTGCACCCATGCCACGGTGAACATGAATGCCAAAATCTACGGTGCCACCACCCTTGGTCCCTATTGCAAGGTGGGAGGAGAGTTGAGCAATGTCGTCATGCAAGCCTATTCCAACAAAGGCCACGACGGCTACCTGGGCAACGCCGTCATCGGCGAGTGGTGCAACCTCGGTGCCGACACCAACTGCTCCAACCTCAAAAACAACTATGCCGAAATCAAGCTTTGGGATTATGTCTCGCACCGCTTCAAACCCACCGGCATGCAGTTTTGCGGACTGCTCATGGGCGACCACTCCCGTTCGGGCATCAATACGATGTTCAACACCGCCACCGTTGTGGGGGTAGGCGCCAACGTCTACGGGCCGGGATTCCCCTGCACCGTCATCGACTCCTTTGTGCAGGGCGGAGCCGAAGGGTTCACCTCCGTTCCCGTGGCAAAGGTCATGGAGATGGCCCAGCGCATGATGGCCCGTCGCGGCAAGTCGCTCACCGACGCCGAGCGTCAGGTACTGCAATCGCTCGCCGACAATCCCTATCCCGCACAAAAATAAGGTTTAGAGGGGGCTCCGCGATAGGAGCGTACCCCTCTTTCCTTTTTTACCGTTTTAATTTGAGTTGAGACCAAGGCCATGAAATATACAGTCACCATCGAAGAGACCGTGGTAAAAGATTTTGAGGTTGAAGCCGAGTCGATGGAGCGTGCCATAGATGCAGCTATCATAAATTACAAGTCGGGAGAATTTGTTCTTGACCCCGGCGAGGTTATTCACAAGCAGATAAGAGCTTCTTATCATTCTCAAAAAGACTCCGGTTGGAGGGAGTTTTGATATTTTTGCGATTATGAAACAATACGAAGCCGTAATACAGACCATCGAAAAATTGGGTGGAGTAGCCACCCTCGGGCAGTTGAATCAAGAAGTTTTTAAAATAGAAGCGTGCAAGTGGGAAACAAAAACCCCTTTTGCCAGTATTCGGCGCATCGTACAAACGACAAAAGGAATATACAAAATAAAGCCGGGATTGTATGGGTTGGAAAAAATGAGACACATCAACGAAGAGAATGGCTTCATGGTTGAAACTGATAAAAACAGAGACTCGAAAGCGTATCTGTTGTTTACCCATACCTATTACCAAGGACTGTTGTTGGAGGTAGGCAATCTCCGTGGTCTTGGCACCTACTCTCCTCATCAGGACAAGAACCATCGTTTCTCCGATGGCCGGCGGTTGAGTGAGATTTCCAGTCTTGGCGGGTTGCCCTCTTTTTCATACCCACACATGGTAAAGCGATGCTCTACCGTCGACGTCGTGTGGATAAACGGCCGGGGCATGCCCGATTCGCTTTTTGAAGTGGAACATTCGACCGACATACAAAATTCGCTGTTGAAATACAGCGACCTGCAAGATTTTAATGCGAGAATGGTTATCGTGGCCGACAAGCGGCGGAAAGAGGAGTATTTGCAAAAAATAAGGTGCTCTGCTTTTGGCGCCATTTCGCAAAGAGTGCATTTTCTCGATTATGAATCGCTCAATGCCCAATATATGCAAGAACTTGCAAAAAAAGATTTTTCATTCAATCTTTGACCGATACGCCGGTATCAAGGAGGGGAGAGACCCGGAAGGGTTTCTCCCCTCTTTCGTATGAGGCGGTCGCGACAGCGGAGAGGTCTGTTGCTGTGGGGCCGGGTGACAACTCCCGTCATCGGGCGAGGTCGAGTTTGATGGTGATGCCGATGTCGCTGTTGAGGGTGGGGTAGCTGCTCGACGAGATGAGCGGCGTGGTGATTTGCAGGTCGTAGTAGGCTTGCAGGGTGATGTAGCGGCTCAGTTTGTACTCGGCCGAGTATTTCATGTTGATGGCTTTGTTTCCGGCTGTGGCCTGGGTATATTCCTGCTCGATGCGGCGTATGAGGGAGTGGGTCTTGGCAAAGGAGAAGTCGCCCCGCAGGTTGATGTCGTTGCTGTATGTGCCTTGTTTCCCCCCTTTGCCCGAGAAGAAGCCGCGCAAGCCGGTGATTTTGTAGCCGATGCCTACGGTCACGTCCTGGGTGACGGCTTCGACGATTTGTACCGAGGAGATGCTCAGGTTGAGGTTGCGGCTGTTTTTGTAGGCCAGGCTTCCCGAGAGGTTGTTTTTGAGGGTGAAGTCGATGCCCAGCAGGGGAGAGAAGCTCTCGATGATGGTGACCGATGAGATGTCGTAGGGCGATGAGGGTACGGGATAGCCCGTCTGTGAGTCTTTGACAAATCCCATGTCGCTATCGCCGCCGATGCTCACCCAGTTGAGGTAGGAGGAGAAACTGTTGACGTTGTAGGTGCATTTGTAGGCGTGGGAGATGATGAAACTCTTGAAGACTTTCTGCATCTTTTTCAGTTTCGACAATCCGTCGTAGGTCAGTTTCCAGTTGGGGATAAGTTGCGTCCACGAGGGGAAGGCGGTGAGGTCGATTGTACGGGCGTCGCCTCCGGTGTAGGCGGCGATGAATGAGGGTATCAGCACGTCGGCCGAGCTGATGTTGACGCCGCCATACAGGGTGTTGTAGGGTTGTCCCGCCAGGTTGGCTTCGCCGATGAAGTCGGCTGCGGGGTAGAAGGTGTTGCGGTAGTTGCTTTCGAGGCGGTTGGCGACAATCTGACGGTTTTGCAGGAACTGGTCGAAGGCGTCGGACTGGTATCCGTTCTCGGCCGAGAGTTTCTTGAAGGCCGTGGACAGGGCCATGTGCGTCATGGTGAAGCTGCCGCCCTGTATGGTGGGCTTGTTGTCGTACATGAAGTAGATTTGGTTGTTGTGGCTCTGGCTGCGTGCGATGTTGAGGGTGATTTTGAGCCCGTTCAGCGGTTCGAGCACGATGTCGGCCTGCAAGTCGTTGGTGCGGTTGTGTATGGCCGGGCTTATGAGCGACGAGTCCTGGGTCATGAGCCAGTTGTTCTCGACGGCATGGTCGATGTAGTCGCTGCCCACGGTGGCGAAGGCAAATCCCAACCCCGGCGCCATGGCGCCGTAACCGGTCGATTGGCCGAGCATGTCGCCGACTGAGGGCGCGAACGACGGCAGTGTCATCGAACGGGTGTTGCTGTATTGTATGTTGGCGCTGCGCAGCATCATGGCGAAACGGGTAGCATACATGCCCACCTGGTACCACTTGTTTTCTTCGCGTCGCTTGCCCGGGAGCACCGTGATGATGATGCGCTCGTCGGATCGTGTCTCGACGCGTATGGTGTTGGCGTCGACGACTTTGTATTCGATGGGGTAGACTTTGCCTTTGAGGGTGGCCGATACGATGGGCTTTTTACTGTCGAGGTTGTGCTTTACCAGGGTCGAGGTGTCGGCGCGCAGGGTGATGGTGCGCTGGTAGCGGTTGCGCTTTTGCGGGGTGCGGCTGTTGCTGCCGCGGTTGTTGAATTTCTGGTTGACCGACTTCAAGAATTTCGATTTGTTGTAGAGGGTCTCGAAGTTGAACCGTCCGTTGACCGAGAGGCGCCCCTGGTTGCTGATGCTGTTGCCCACCGAGGTGGTGTCGTCAATGGAGGCTCCGCGATTCCAGTTGTAGGTGGCGTTGTAGGTCGAGGAGAGGCTTATCCAGTTGAGCGAGGGTATGTTGTTGAGCGGCACGTTGAAGGTGGCGTTGAAGCTCTGCTGGTATTCCCACGGGGTTCCGAAGTCGCGCAGGCTGTTCTTTACCGAGTCTTTCCACAGGGTGTATTCTTCGGCAAACAACTGTTTGTTGACGGCTCCCGACGGCTCTTCGATGCGGGCGTTGGTGGCTGTCGAGAGGTTCATCGAGAGGCTTTGCAGGAGGTTCCACTGTATGGCGAACTGGCGGTCCCACAGGAAACTTTTGCTCACCGACACCGGCAAGGTCACGTCGCTCTCGTCGATGCTGCGCAGCTGTTGTTCGTAGTAGTAACGCGATATGCTGGTGCCGAACGAGAGGTTGTTGGGCAGGTAGTTGATGCCCATTTTTTTGAGGACGTCGAGGCTTTTCGATTTCGATTTTATTTTCTCGAAGGGTTTCCACGGTTTGATGAGCGGCGAGTAGCTGTATATGAGGTTCCCGTTGTAGGTGTTGGTATTCTCATAGGCTGTCGTCGGGTCGTTCTCGTGCTGCTTGTTTTGCGAGTAGCTGAATGTGAAGTTGCCCGGGTCGTAGGGCATGGGATTTTTGCTCTTGATGTCGACCTTGAAGCCCGAGAGGCTGAGGCTTTTCACGGTCGACTGGGTGATGGAGAGCTGCTTTATCGAGTCGCGGGCGGCGTCGTTGGCGGCGGCTTCGAGGGCGTCGGAGAGCAAGATGTCCTGGTCGAGCGGGTTGTATTTGGGCAGGGATTTCTCCATCGTGTAGGAGTAGAAGAAGGGGGCTTTGATTTTGGCTTTCTCGGGGAAGAAGCGGCCCAGGTCGACCATGGCGGCGAAGTTGTACTGGTAGAGGTCGTCGAGACGGCGTTCGCTCAGGCTCTGGTCGATGCCGCCGAAGCCCGTGGTCTCGACCAGCCCGCTCATGTTGAGGGTGGCGATGTCCGACACGGCCAGGTTGAGGTTGCCCTTGGCCGCCCAGCCGCCCTCTTCGTTGAAGCCTTTGAGCCGCAGTTCGTTTATCCACACGGTGGCGCTTTTCTTGCGTCCCGAGTTGTTGCGCACGCCCACGAGTATGGTTTTCACGTTGGAGAGCGACGGGTTACCCATGACGGTAATCTTGTTGGTCGGCTTGTCGGGGTCGTAGCTCGAATAGGGGGTGGTGCTGCTCACTCCCGAGCCGTTGGTGTTCTGGGCGACGTTGCGCTCCTGTTTCAGGGAGGTGAGCAGTTCGAGCGGGAAGTCAAACATGTTGGCCTCGGGCCACACCTTTTCCTGGTCGGCCGAGCTGTATGTGTTGTAGCGGCCGGCCGGGGTGAGCTGCAAGGGTATCTCATACTCGTAGTAGTTGTTGCAATAGTCCGAGCCCAAGCGTATGAAGATGGACAATTCGTTGTTTTTGAGGTCAGTATCATCGTCGATGAGCTGCTCGGCGTGGGTAAACATTTGCAGCCGTTTGTAGTTGCGCATGTCGGTACCGGAGGTCTTGTATATGGCACGGGCGTTTTTCGAGGGCAGGTCTCTGATGGTGAGTGAGATGGCCTGCTCGTTGAGTTGGGTGATCTGCGACTGGTCGGGAGAGATGATGCGGGTCACGCCGGGGGGGAGCACATAGTTGACGGGCGTCTGGCCGGCATTCTCTTCGATGTTGACCACCGACACGTCGATGTCGCCCTCGGCGGGGGCATTGCTGCTGCCGCTGATGTCGGAGTGCAGTTTGTATTCATAGGTACGCCATTCGCCGCGCACCAGTTCGAGCGTGGCAAAGCGCAGATGGGTTTCTTTGTTGAAGCCCGTGAGGAAAATGCGGGCAAACCGTATGCTCGAAAAGTCTTGTATCGAGCCTACGGTCTGGCGCGGTTCGTGCGAAGCGTCTTCGCTGTCGTCGCGCAAGGGTATCTTGAACTGGTACCAGCGCACGGTCGATGACTCGCCGTTGCGCAGCGGTACCGTCACGGTGCGCATGTCGGTGATGTAGTTGCTTCCCACCTGCAAGTCTTCGGGGGTGATTTTCACGGCATACTGGTAGTAGCGCTCATACTCGTCGAGCGTGTTGTCCTGGTTGATGTCCTCGACGTCGGGGACACTGCGCGACGACTGGTAGTAGCGGTCGTCGACTTCGCTGGAAGATAGTGAGTTGCCTTCTGTTCCGTTGTAGTATTTATACCGGGTGAGAATGTCGGTTTCTTCTTCATTGAACCGTTCGCTCAGGAAGTATTGGTAATTGTCTCGGGCGGGGTCGTTGAGCGGGGAGTGGGGGTCGGCCAGCATGCGGTTGAGTGCCGTGCCCGAGAGTTTGGCGCGGAGACCCTCGACAAATCCTTGGTAAGAGGAGAAGTTGAGCTCGTCCTCGTCGGAGAGGCCGTCGAGACCTGCGTCCTGCCGCACGCGGGCGCCGCTGCTGTTGTCGAAGGCGTAGGTGAGCGATTGCTGCCGCGAGACGCGTCCCCACACCGTGGTCGAGAGGTATGAGGTGTCGTTGTTGATGGGAAGGCCGTTTTCGTAGGACTTCATGCCGTCTTTGAGAATGTCTTCCGACACTTCGCCGAAGTTGAAGTAGAGCATGCCCCCCTTGTTGCTGCCGTCTTCGTTGTAGAGGAAGGGGTCCATGAGCCAGAATTGCAGGTACTCGATGTTGGAGTTGTCAAAGTCGGTGATGTCCATCTTGCGCATGATGCCGGCCCACCGTTTCTCGGGATTGAGCAGGTGCCCTTCCTCGTCGATGTTTTGGGCGTCGGTGTTGTAGGGCCCGTGTTCCTGCGGATAGTAGGAGAGGTTGAGAACCTGCATGACCGACGACTCGCCGTAGTTGAGCTCCTTGTTGGGGAATACCTCGGTGTATTCGACCTCGCGCACATAGTGGTTCGAGAGTTGTTCGAGGTCGTTTTTGATGTGTGCCGGGGTGGCCGATGAGTTGCGTTGCGTGAAGATGCGGTCGATGTAATACCAGGCGAGCAGGGCGCGGTTTTTGCCGTAGTCGAGGTTGTTCGACAGGGCCGATTCCACAAACATCGACGGGGTGGCCGACAATGTCCAGGAGTAGGGCGTGCGTATGTCGATGGTCGTCTGTGACCCTTCAAAGTCATCGAGATAGGAGAGGGTCGAGGCGTTTTTCTTTTCGCCGGGAATGAGCTGGGCAAACTCGGCGGTGAGCGACAGCCGCGACGGGACGGTGGCCGTCACGGTGGGTATCTTGTTGAGCCACGAGGTGAGCCACTGGAACTCGGTGTTGTAGGAGGTGTTGAATCCCCACAGCGTGTTGTTGAGCACCTCACTGCCCATGTTCACCTTCTCGGTGAGGGCTTTTTCTTTCATGTGCATGAGGGTGAGCCCCAGGTTGAAGTCGGGCGTGAAGGCGTAATTGAGGTCGAGACCTACCAGCGTTTTGCGTTGCATGCTCAGGCTTTGGTTCTCGAACGAGACGTCGATGTTGGTGCCCGAGTCGATGTAACTCTGGTTGAGAATCGTTACGACACCCATGTTGTAGTCGACCGTGTAGTCGACATTCTCGGTGAGTGTCACGCCGCCGGCCGTTACGCGCACCGAGCCGCGCGGAATGTTGAAGGCGTTGAGGTGTATCTCGGCGCTGTTCGATGCCTGGTATTCGCCTTTGAGTATGAACTTGTTCTTGTCGGCAAACTGCTTGGCCACCGTGAGGGTCGAGTCGTAGAGCTCCTGGTAGGCGTAGCGGGCACCTTCGGGGCCTCCGATGGCTTGTTGCAGGTGGGAGCCGAAGGGCTCGACCACGGGAAAGATGATGCGCCCCGACGAGGGGAGTATCGTGTAGCCCGAGACGTAGTCGAAGATACCGTCGGAGTTGGTCTCCTGGTTGTTGTCGAGCCGGTCGAGGTTCATGACTTGCAGCAGGGTCTTTTCCTTGATGTTGCCCACCGGCAGGTAGGCGGTGTTGGTGCCCACCGAGTCGTTTTGGTAGTAGATGTTGAGGCGGAAGTTCTCTTGTTCCACCTGGTAGGCGCCCAATGAATAGACGTTTTTCATCATCAGGTGCCAAATGGGTTTCTTGTTGGTGACGGTCGACCCTTTGAGCATTTTCACATAGAGGCTCTGTTCGGTGTCGGTGATGTCGCTTGCAAACTCGCCCACCTGGTAGGTCTGCCCGTTCTTGGTGTATTCAAAGGCCACGGCCAGCACCTCGTCGCTGGTGAGTTGGCTGTTGAGCGACACATAACCGAGCTGGCTGTTGAGGGTGTATTCCGAGGACGAGAGCAACCGGGCGCTCTCTATCTTGGCATAGTCTTCTCCGCCGTAGATGCCATAGGCTTCGAGGGGGCTCAGTGCCTGTGTCGCCTGGTTGATGTATCGGGCATCGGGGTAGGAGGTGATGATTTCGTTGTAGAGCGAGTTGGCCGAGTTGGTCGGGTATTGTGCGCCACTGGTCGTCCAGTGGTCGCTGGCCAGGTTGCCGGCCTGGGTCTCTCCCAAGTCGGCAAAGGCAACGATGTTGCGCGCGTTGTCGTAGGAGCCCTGTTTGTTGGTGACCCATATCTCGATGCGGTTGATGGTGATGCCCGAGGTGATGTAGGGCAGCCGCGCGATGAACTGGTCGTAGTTGTCGCGGAAGTAGTGGGCCAGGAAGAAGTGCCGGTTTTGGTCGTAGGCGTCGACTCCGATTTCAAATTCGGTGGTCTGGCTGCCCCCTTCGCTGCTTACGGTCTTGGAGTCGGTCTCCTGTTGCGATACGAGGCCGGTAACGGTGAGTTTGCCAAATTGCAGCGTGGTTTTCAGACCGAAGAGCGAGGTCCCGCCCCGAATGAGGGTCGAGCCGGTGGTCATGCTGATGTTGCCGCCCTCGATGGTCTTGATGATTTGGTCTTCGTCGCCTTCGTATTTGAGGCTCATTTTCTGGGCGTCGAAGTCGAAGGTGGCGTCGGTGTTGTAGGTCATGTTGAAGCCCACCTTCGTGCCCACCGAGGCGTTGATGGTGGCCTGTATCTTCTCGTCGAAGTCGAAGTAGGTTTTCTTGCGGGCGCTCTCGGCGAGGGCCGGGTTGTCGATTTTGTTGGTGACGAGGCTCAGGGTGAGGCTCATCGACCCGCTGGTTTTCAGTCTCACGCCGCCCGGGCCGAATACCTTGTCGAGGGCTTGCACGTTGAATTGCATGTCGAGAAAGTCAAACTCGTTGTCTCCTTTGGCAAAATTCTCGGCATTCTTGGCGCGATAATATTCCTGCATCGACTTCTTGAAGGTGTAGTCGCTGTACTCGTCGGCTGTGAGCATGAAGGGGGTCGAGACCGTCATGTCGCCCACTTTGGTGCGTACGACGTAGCAGTTGGTCTTGGCGTCGTATTCGAAGTCGGTATGTACGTTTTCGGGTGTTTTCAGGTCGGCCGGCGGGAGTGTGTGCAGGTCGTCGAAGGTCTCTATCGAGGTCTTGGCCACCGGGAACCGAGACGGCGTGCGGGGTATGGTGTCGCTTGCCGGCGTTTGGCCGGCGGGACGGACAGCCTGTGATGCGGCAAAAGCGGAATAAAGGCTTATCCCGCTTATAACCAAAAGAATATATATCGAAAAAATTCTCTTTCCCATCATCGAGCGGCCGCCGTGAGGCGAACGTTTTTTAGTCTCTTCCGGCCGCCGATGGAGAGGTTACAGCATTTTCAGTGCGGTTTTTATGACCTCTTCGACTTTCAGGGCCGGGTTCTCTTTAAGCAGCTTCTGCACGACCTTTTGGGAGGCAGCCTGGGCAAATCCCAGCATCACCAGGGCGGCGACGGCTTCGTCCTGCAACTCTTGCTGTTGGGTCGTGTGGCTTATAAGTAACGTATCACCCCCTGCTTTTATTTTATCTTTGAGGTCAACAATTATGCGTTCGGCGGTTTTTGCCCCGATTCCTTTGACCGATTTGAGCAGGTTCACTTGTCCCGAGGCAATGACCTGTTCGAGTTCGGCCGGAGAAAGAGAGGAGAGAATCATGCGGGCGGTGTTGGGACCCACGCCCGAGACCGAGATGAGCAATAAGAAGAGTTCCCGTTCGCGGCGGTCGATGAATCCGTAGAGGAGATGGGCGTCTTCGCGTATGGCTTCGTAGACATACAAGCGAGTTTCCCGGCCGACGGCCAGCGTGCTGTATGTGGTGAGTGAGATGTTGAGGCCGTAGCCTACGCCTTGGCAATCGATGACGGCCAGGGTGGGGGTGAGTTCGACGACTTCGCCGCGAATGTATTCGATCATGGGTCGATGTTTTTTATGGAAATTCTTGTCTGTCGGCGTTCGGTTGCCGGGAATTGCCCGCATCTCGGTCCGGCCGGCCGGCTAAAAAAACAGAACGGTCTCCGTTGGTGGGGGTGATGGTTCTGTGACGTTGTGCCCCGAGCCGGTTCCCGTCAAGGAAAAAGACCGGTCTTCCGGGTACTTATTTGCTTTCTTTTCCGGCTCGTTTGGGGTCTTGCATTTTGCAGCTGCCGTTGAGTACGGCTTTCGGTTCGATGATGAGTATCTGGGTGGTGATGTCGCCCTCGACGGTCGAGGTCGCTTTCAGGGTAAGGGTGTCCTGTATGGTGAGATTGCCATTGACCTTGCCGTTGATTTCGGCATTGGCGGCCATGATGTTGCCCTGTATATGGGACTGTTCGCCGATGATGACTTTCCCCGCGCATTCGATGTTTCCTTGCAATGAACCGTCGATGCGTATGTCGCTGCCGGCGTTGATGTTCCCTACGATGGCGGTATTGACCGAGAAATTATTGTGGACCATTCCGTTTGATGTCTCTTTGCTCATATCGTTTTTCTAAAAACAAGTTTCTATGCAAAAATACAATTTCCCGACAGAATAACACGCTTTTCCGTCAAAAAGATTTGTGAAGTCGTCTTATGCCTTTTGTAATCAAACTCCTTGCAGGAACTGCGCCTCGAAACATTTTTATTGCTCCGTGCCCCTCCCGGGGCGGGCGCCGCCGGGACAGGACGTGAGGGAAAGCGGCTCTTTTCCCTCCTTTTTATCGTGGGGGAGGATAAACGGGTGGGGTGCTTGCATGGTTGTCTCGATAATATCTTTATCTTTGTGAGTAAATCATGCCTTGGAAATATGAAAACATCGATAGAACTGAATGAGATGCGTTTCTTTGCCTATCATGGTGTCGGCTCGCAAGAGCGTCGGGTGGGCAATGATTATGTGGTGTCGTTGCGCGTCGATTGCCCCATAGAAAGATCCATGGAGAGCGATGCCCTCGAAGATACCCTCGACTATGCCGCCCTCTATGCGCTTGTGGCGGCCGAGATGGCGACCCCTTCGTTGCTGCTCGAACATGTGGCCGGCCGCATTTGCCGGGCGCTCACTCGCACGTTCCCTGCCGTTTCGGGCGGACGTCTGCGCATTGCCAAGCTCACGCCCCCCATTCCGGGTGAAATCGGTGAGGCGGCGGTGGTCGTGGAGTGGTGACGCCGTAGCCTTTTTATTACCGCCGGAGGCCGGTCTTATACGTCCGGCTTGTCCCCGGCACAAGAATCTGTCGGAGTAAACTTGTCTTATGCGTTATATCTTTTCCCTTGTTCTTCTGGTGGCGGCTTTGACCGGCCTGTCGGCTGCCCGCCCTTATCGTACCGAAGTATTCAACCCCAGCGTGCACACGTTGCAGGTGCGCCTCTCGGGCGACCGCCTTGCTCCTCCCGTGGCGTTGTTGGGCAGTGACAACGGAGTCGTGGTTTCCTTCGACATGCTCGAAGACAACCCGCAATATCTCTATTACCGGGTGGTGCATTGCAATGCCGACTGGACGCCTTCGCTGCTCTCCGAGGTCGAATATCTTAACGGTTTCAACGGTTTGCCGGTCGACGATTACGCCCTCTCGTTCAATACCTATTGCAACTATGTGCACTACCGCATAGCCTTGCCCAACGACGACCTGCGGTTCCGCGTCTCGGGCAATTACGCCTTGCTCGTCTATCCCGAAGGGAATCCCGACTCGTTGCTGCTTACCGCCTGTTTTTCTCTCACCGAGAACCTCGTTGCCATCGCTTGTGAAATAACCACCCGCACCGATGTCGATTATAACAAGGCGCACCAGCAACTCTCGTTCAAGGTGATGTATCCGCAATATGAGATACGCAACCCGCGCGAAGAAGTCAAAGCCTATGTGACCGCCAATGTCGACGAGACCGGCGTGCTGCTGCCGCAGCCGTTGTATGTGCGCAACCAGGAAATCGAGTATGCCCATGTGCCGGCTCTCATTTTCCCGGCGGGGAACGAATATCGCCGTTTCGAGACGGTCTCGCGGCATTACAACACGATAGGTGTCGAGAGCATGCGCTATTTCGACCCCTATTACCATGCCCTGTTGCGTCCCGACGAGCCGAGAGCCGGAGGCATGTACGCTTATGACGAGACGCAAAACGGGCGCTTCTTTATTCGCACCGACGAAAGCGAAGAGGCCGACACCGAGGCCGATTACTTCGTGGTGCATTTCACCT
Source organism: Candidatus Caccoplasma merdavium (assembly GCA_018715595.1). Taxonomy (NCBI): domain Bacteria; kingdom Pseudomonadati; phylum Bacteroidota; class Bacteroidia; order Bacteroidales; family Bacteroidaceae; genus Candidatus Caccoplasma; species Candidatus Caccoplasma merdavium. Next base: position 103,377 of record DVLI01000007.1, read on the forward strand.
TGGCGACGGGAGCTCCGGTCGACGGGGAGATTTATATCGATGGCGAGTTTACCCGCGGACGCCGTGACGAGACGACCCGCATGACCTATAATGCGGAGACGCGGGCCTACGAAAAAGTCATGTTGCTCAAACAAGGAGCCTATAATTACCGCTATCTTTTGCAACGTCCCGGCACCAAGGCCGATGCCGCACCCATAGAGGGCAATTTCTACGAAACCCGCAACGAGTACCAGTTGCGGGTATATCACCGTCCGCAAGGAGCCCGTTACGACCGTCTTGTCGGGTACTCCCGTTGTCGCATGTGATGGGAGCGGGACGTGTCGCCTTGCCCGTGACGGGGGTGTCGTTTCTGCCAGCCGAAAGGCGGGCGACTCCGTGTAGCGGTGGCCGGCTGCCTGTCGAAAAATGACGTAAAAAAGGCGCCTTGCAAGAGCATGCTCTTGCAAGGCGCTTTCTCGTAGTGACCCCGACAGGACTCAAACCTGTGACCTTCAGAACCGGAATCTGACGTTCTATTCACTAAACTACGGGGCCTTTTCGGTTGGCAAAAGTAAGAATTATTTGTAGCTTTGCCAAACGAAACGATTTAAATCTTTGAAAAATGAATGTCCGTATCGAGGAGAGTTGGCGAGAGAAGCTGCAATCGGAGTTCGATGCCCCCTATTTTGCCCAACTCACCGATTTTGTGCGTCACGAGTATGCCACGACGCGTGTCTATCCGCCCGGGAGCCAGATGTTTGCCGCCTTCGATGCCTGTCCGTTCGACAAGGTGAAGGTGGTCATTCTCGGTCAGGACCCCTACCATGAGCCGGGTCAGGCCCACGGCCTTTGTTTCTCGGTAAACGACGGAGTGCCGTTTCCGCCCTCGTTGCAGAATATTTTCAAGGAGATACACGACGACATCGGCACCCCTATCCCTATGAGCGGCGACCTTTCCCGGTGGGCACATCAAGGGGTGTTGCTGCTCAATGCCACCCTCACGGTGCGGGCACATCAGGCCGGGTCGCACCAGAACAAGGGGTGGGAGCAGTTTACCGATGCGGTGATACACCGTTTGGCACAGGACCGTGAGCATCTTGTCTTTATCCTCTGGGGGGCGTATGCCCAGCGCAAAGGCGAGTTTATCGACCGCTCCCGCCACTTGGTGTTGCAGTCGCCCCACCCGTCGCCCCTCTCGGCGCATCGGGGATTTTTCGGAAACCGCCATTTCAGCCGCGCCAACGAATATCTCGTGGCTCACGGCATCGAACCTGTTTTATGGTAATTGCATATGGAAAAAATTGATGTAGAAGCGCGTGCCCGTCATGCCCGGGAACTTTTCAAAGAAGGTTATAACTGTTCCCAATCGGTATTTTTGGCTTATGCCGACCTGTATGGTCTCGATCCGGTCGTGGCTGCGACGTTGGTGGCCCCGCTTGGCGGCGGCATGGGACGTTTGCGCGAAGTGTGTGGAGCCGTGAGCGCGGCGTTTATGCTTACGGGATTGAAATATCCCAATCCCACGCCCGACGACAAGGCGGCCAAGACCCGTTCTTACACGGCGGTGCAGGAGTTGGCCGAGCGGTTCCGCCGCGAAAACGGCTCTATCATCTGCCGGGAATTGTTGGGGTTGGGCAAAGGTCCCGACTCGCCCGTGCCGTCGGAGCGTACCGAGGCTTATTACAAGCGTCGCCCGTGTGCCGATTATGTGGAGCTCGCGGCTCGTTTCATTGGCGAGAAACTCAACGAGCCCGACGAGATATAGTGCCCGGGTCGGTTGATGTAAATGACAAGGCGGCCTCCCTTATGGGGGAGGCCGCCTTGTTTGTGCTGTTGCCGTGGGGTTATTTGTCGGAATTAGGTTTTTCTGCCGGTTTGAGAGGCAGGGGGCCTTGTTTGCGAGCACGAAGATCATGCTGTTTTTGGGCTTCTGCCTGCATGATTTTTTGCCATCGGGCAAATTTCTCTTCGCCTAAAATCTTTTTCACCTTTTTTTCGCGTTTCTCGACATTCTTTTTCAACTGTTCGGGCGAGAGCCGTTCCGGGCCGAAAGCTCCGGGTCCCATGCCTTCACGAGGGGGACGGGCAGGCCCATTTGCACCGATCATGCCTCTTTCGCCGCGGGGTCCTTCCGGACGTATGCCGTTGGCAGGGCGTTCCCCTCTCGGTCCTCTGGGTTGCATGGCTTGTAGCTCTTGTGCCTCTTTCAAGTTGATTTTGTAGAGTTTCTTGTATTGTTTGTCGGAGAGGCCGAGTTCGGCTTTCATTTTGTCGGTTTTGATTTGAGCCGTTGTCTCGGGTTTGACCTGTTGATGCGTCACTCTGTCGCGGCGCATTTCGTGACCGGGAGTTTGAGCCGTAGCCGAGAATGTGATTGTGCCGGCGAGTAAAAGGCCGGCGAATAGCATTTTTTTCATAAGCTTTTGTTGTTAAGTGGTTTTGTCGTTTGGATATTTGTCCGGGTGAAAGGTTTAACGGCATTCGACAGGGAGTCGTATTCTCTCGATAAAAGCAGCCGCCCTGTCGATGAATCGGCAGGGCGGCTGATATAGGGAAGGAGGAGATAGGGTTACAATCCTTCTTCTCCGTAGGTGGCGATGATACCCATCTTCGACTCTTGTATAAAGTTCAGGATATAATCGATTTCGGGTGTGGCGGCACATACGTCCTTGATACGCAGTATGGCATTTTCCAAACTGGTGCCGGAACCATAGATTTGGCGATAGGCCAAGGCGATGTTTTCGATTGTGGCTTCTTCGAACCCGTTGCGTCGCATCACAAAGGCATCGATGCCTTTGTAGGTGATGGGGTTGTGAGCAGCCAGGATATAGGGCGGAATGTCTTTGCCGGTGCGGCAGCCGCTCTTGATGAGGGCCCAACTGCCAACACGGCAATTCTCCTTGATGATGACACGTCCGCCCAAGATGGCTTTGCTGTGTATGTGGCAATCGCCCGAGAGGTCGCATTCGATACCGAGAATGCAATCGTCGTCGATGCGGCAGTCGTGGCCGATGCGGGTACCTTTGAGCAGGTAGTTGCGGTTACCGATGACGGTTTCTCCGTCGGGTAGGGTGGCACGGTTGATGACGACGTATTCGCGTATGACATTGTTGTTGCCGATGGTGAGGCGAGTGGTTTCTCCTTTGAAGCGGAAGTCTTGCGGTTCGGCACCGAGAATGGCTCCTTGGAACACGCGGTTGTTCTTGCCCAGGGTGGTTCCTGCCAATACGCTGGCGTAAGGCAGTATCTCACAGTTGTCACCGATGACAACATTCTTGTCGACATAGGCAAAGGGGTGAATGGTGACATTGTTCCCGATTTGCGCTTTGGCGTCGACGTATGCTAATGGACTGATCATAGTATGACGTTTTAAGGTTTTACTTGGCGTTTTCCTCTATTTCACGGCCGCCACCCAAGGCGTGGTACAGGCTCACGACAGCTACCATGCATTGGTAGGTGTCGGAGACTTCCGAGAGTTGGGCGCTCAGCAGAGACTGTTGGGCGGTCAAAACTTCGAGGTAGGTCGAGGTTCCCAGCTTCATGAGCGACTCGGTCGATTCCACGGCTCTTTGCAGAGCTTCGACCTGGCGGGTGCGTTGGGATAAAATTTCCTTGTTGGCTTGGAACTCATAGAGGGCGTCGCTTACCTCTTTGCCGGCATTGAGAATCGTTTGCTGGAAGTTGATGGCGGCGATTTCCTGTTGGGCTTTGGCGGCTTTCAAGTTGGCGATGTTGCTACCGTGGTTGAACAGGGGCTGCACGAGCGAAGCCGCAGCCGAAAGGAGAATTTTCCCGGGATTGACAATGGCACTACCGGCCGAATTGGTCCATCCGGCCGAACCCGAGATGACCAAGTTGGGATAGAGGGCCGAGCGAGCAATGTTGGCGCTGTAATAGGCCGCAGCCAAGCTTAGTTCGGCCGATTGTACGTCGGGTCGGTTGGCGAGCATCTGCACCGGTACGCCCACATGCAGAATTTCGGGCAACACCTGGTCTTCGAAGTTGCCCCGCTCGATGGTTTGTGGGGCTTTGTAGAGGAGGGTTGCCAAGCTGTTCTCGGTCTCTCTGATTTGTTGGCGCAACGAGGGTATCGATGCGGCAATGGCATGACAGTTGGCCTCGCTTTGGGCAACGGCGGCTTCATTGGTCATGCCGGCCTCTTTCATCGATTTCATCATCTCGACGCTTTGTTGCCACAGCAGGGCTGTCTCTTCGGTGATGGCGAGTTGCTTGTCGAGCATGAGCAGCGTGTAGTACCCGTTGGCGATGGTGGCGATAAGTTGTGTGCGCACGGCTTGTTGGTAGGCTCGGCTTTGCATCAGCGCGGCTTTTGCGTTGCGTTTGGAGTTGAGCACGCGGCCGAAGATGTCGATTTCCCAACTGGCCGATACCGGCACGTTATAGGTCCAAGTGCCTTTCGACCCATCGAAACTGCTCACCCCTCCTTGGGGCGTCAGGTTGAGAGATGGCAGGAATGCAAGTTGGGCGGCACGGAAACTGGCTTGGGCCGATTCGACTTGCAACATGGCCGTTCTCAGGTCGCTGTTGTTTTCAAGACCTTGTCGGATAAGGTCTTGCAGAATGGGGTCTGTGAAGATGTCGGTCCAAGGGAGGTCGCCGATGTTCAGGCTGTCGGCCGCGAGGGTATCGGTAACCGATACCGTGTCGCGGAACAGTCCTTGGACGTCCATGTCGGGACGTTCGTATTTTTTATATATGTGGCAACTGTTGAGCGTGGTCGCCAACAAGATGCCGCATACCGTATAGGAGATGATTCGTTTCATTCGTTTCGTTTTAGAGGGTTTCGGCGAACTTATTTCGCATATTGTTCGATTTCAGAAATAACGTCCTTGTTGTCGAGGTCGTCCCATACGAGCGGTTTGAAGCGTTCTTGTATGCTTTGGAAGACGACAAACAGGGCCGGCACGATGAATATCTGGCAAATCATACCGATGAGCATACCGCCCACGGCACCTGCACCGAGGGTGCTGTTACCGTTGGCACCTACACCGGAGGCAAACATCATGGGCAACAGACCGATGACCATGGCCAGAGAGGTCATGAGGATAGGACGCAGACGGGCTGCGGCACCGTCGATGGCGGCATTGATGATGGGCATACCGGTGCGCCGGCGGTCGAGGGCGAACTCAACGATAAGAATGGCGTTCTTGGCCAACAGACCGATAAGCATGATCAAGGCGATTTGCAGGTAGATGTTGTTTTCGACACCCATAATCCATGCGAAGATGAAGCTGCCGGCAAGGCCGAACGGTATCGACATGATAACGGAGAGCGGCAGAATGTAGCTTTCGTATTGGGCGCTCAACAAGAGGTAGACGAAGACGAGGCAGAGCAGGAAGATGATGGCGGTAGTTCCGCTGCTCGAACTTTGCTCCTCACGGGTCATACCCGAGAATTCGTATCCGTAACCTACCGGCAGCGTCTGGGCTGCCACTTCCTCTATGGCCTTGATGGCTTCACCCGAGCTGTATCCGTCGGCGGGGTTACCGTTTACGCTGATGGAGGTGAACATGTTGAACCGCTTGATGTTGTCGGGCCCATACACTTTCTGCAAGGTGATGAAGTTGGTGATGGGAGCCATTTCGCTTCCGTTGCGGATTTTGATTTTGTTGAGGCTTTCGGGACTGACGCGGGCTTCGGGGTCGGCCTGGATCATGACACGATAGAGCTTACCGAACCGGTTGAAGTTCGACGAGTACATACCTCCCAAGTAGCCTTGCAGGGCGGCAAGTACGTCGCTGGGGCTGATGCCGGCCTGTTTGCACTTGGCCACATCTACATCGACGCGGTATTGCGGGAAGTTGGGGTTGAAGGTCGTCGAAGCCATGGCGATTTCGGGTCGTTTCAATAGCTCGGCGATGAATTCCTGGGCAACTTGGTAGAAATCGTCGAGCGAGCCTCCCGTCTTGTCTTGCAGGTTCAGTTCGAAACCGTTACTGATACTGTAACCGGGAATCATAGGCGGAGCGAAGCAGAGCACACGGGCATCTTTTACCTGCATGGCGCACTGGGCATAGATGGCGCCGATGACAGAGTTGGCGTCCATGCCTTCTCCGGTACGTTCTTCCCAAGGTTTCAGTTTGCAGATGAACGAACCGTAGGTGTTGCCTTGTCCGCCGAGGAAGCTGAACCCGATGATCTGGGTGCGGCTTTGCATGGCGGGCTGGGCGCCCAGTATCCGGTCGATTTGGGCCATCACCTCTTCGGTGCGTTCTTGGGATGTTCCCGGTTGTAGGTCGGCCGTAACCATGATGGTTCCCGTGTCTTCATTGGGCACGAATCCGGTAGGCGTGACGTTCATCAGCACAATAAGCACGATGATGCCGACAATGACTCCGGCAAACGAGAACTTCTTGTGATGGACGAAGATGGAAACACTCTTCTTGTAACGTGCCAACATATTGTTGTAGGCCACATTGAAGGCGGTGTGGAAACGGCTGATGAATGTCGTCTTGTGCTTACCGTCTTTATTGTGCGGCTTGAGGAACATGGCGCACAAGGCGGGGCTCAACGTCAAGGCGTTGATGGCCGAGAAGCCGATGGCAAAAGCCATGGTGAGACCGAACTGGCGGTAGAAGGTTCCCGACGTGCCGGGCATGAAGCTCACGGGAATGAACACCGACATCATCACAAGCGTGATGGAGATGATGGCACCCGAGAGCTCGCTCATGGCATCGATGGAGGCTTTGCGCGGAGACTGGTAACCCTGGTCGAGTTTGGCATGTACGCCCTCGACGACCACTATCGCGTCGTCGACCACAATGGCGATGGCCAATACCAAGGCGCAGAGGGTCAGCAGGTTGAGGCTGAATCCGATGAGGTACAGGGCAAAGAACGTACCGATGAGCGATACGGGAATGGCGATGGTGGGAATAAGCGTGGAACGAATATCCTGCAAGAAGATATACACCACGAAGAACACGAGAATGAAGGCTTCGATGAGGGTCTTGATAACCTCGTAGATCGATGCGTAAAGGAAGTCATTGGAGTCCATCGTCACATCGATTTCGAGACCCGGGGGAAGTGTTGGCCTTATCTCGTCGAGCAGTTCGGTAATATCTTCGATGATGGCGGTGGCATTGGAGCCGGCGGTCTGGTATATCATGGCCGATACGGCGTTGTGCCCGTTCTGGAAGTTTTTGAAGTTGTAGTAGAGCCGGCCCAGTTCGATGTCGGCAACATCTTTGAGGTAAAGAATCTCGCCGTTATCGTTGGCGCTGATGACCATGTTGCCGAATTCCTCGGGGGTGGTCAAGCGGCCTTTATAGGTCAGCACATACTGGAACGACTGGTCGCCTTGCGCACCAAATTGTCCCGGGGCAGCCTCTATGTTCTGTTCGGCCAATATGCCGGTAATGTCGCTGGGCATCAAGCCGTATTGGGCCATGACATCGGGTTTGAGCCAAATACGCATCGAGTAGTCCGATGCCATGACGTTGGCTTCACCTACACCCGAGACACGTTGAATCAAAGGAATGATATTGATTTTGGCGTAGTTTTCGATGAATTCTATGTCATAGCGGTCGTCGGGGCTGTACAACGAGAATACCATGAGCATGCTGGTCTGCCGCTTTTGCGTGGTCACACCCACTTGGGTTACCTCGCTGGGCAGCAGGTTTTGTGCTTGGGATACGCGGTTCTGTACTTTTACCGAGGCCATGTCGGGGTCGGTGCCCTGTTTGAAGTAAATCGTGATACTGGCCGAACCGGTGTTGGTGGCGGTAGAGGTCATGTAGGTCATGTCTTCCACACCGTTGATCGACTCTTCGAGCGGCGCGATGACACTGTTCAGAATCGTTTGGGCGTTTGCACCGGTGTAAGAGGTGGACACTTGGATTGTGGGCGGTGCAATATCGGGATATTGGGTGACGGGCAAGAAGAGGAGCCCCAAAATACCCAGTATGACCATGAATATCGAAATCACGGTCGAGAGTACCGGGCGGTTGATAAATCTGTCTAACTTCATAATGGATATTTTGCGAAGTTTGTGTTATTGGTTATTTGGGGGCTTACTTTTGTGCGGGTTGAGCCTCTTGTGCCCCGGCCACTTTGATGGTCATGCCGTCTTTGAGCGAATTCACGCCTTCGATGACAATGCGGTCGCCTTCTTTCAATCCCGAAACGACCATGTACTCTTTGCCGTTGTCGATCGATGCGATGCCTACTTCGGTCGATTTCACGGTGGAGTCATCGTTCAGTACATACACGAATTTCTTGTCCTGTATTTCGTAGGTGGCCTTTTGGGGAATGAGAATGGCGTGGTCGTTTTTCATCGGAATGAGAATGTTGCCCGAGCCTCCGGTGCGCAGCAAGCGGTCGGGGTTCTTGAAGGTGGCGCGCATGCTCGACGAGCCCGTCTGGGTGTCGATGATACCGCTTACGGTCTCGATTTTACCTTTCAGCGGGTAGGTCGAGCCGTCGGCCAGTTGCAGCGATACGGCCGGCAGTTTCGACAGGAAGTTGTTGGCTCCGTACTGGGCGGCCATTTCCATGATTTGTTTCTCGGTCATCGAGAAGTAGACATACATCTCGGAGTTGTCCGACACCGTGGTGAGCGGCGTGGCCATGGCCGACGATACGAGGCTTCCTACCCGATAGGGAATCGAGCCTACGATGCCGCTGAGCGGGCTGGTCACGCGGGTGTAGGAGTCGTTGTTGCGGGCATTCACCAGTTGGGCTTCGCTCAGGGCCAGTTGGGCCAGCGCCGAAGCGTAGTCGTTCTCGGCCATTTGCAGGTCATATTCGCTGATGATGCCTTTCTGTTGCAGCACCCGTTTGTTCTCGGCCGTGAGACGTGCGGTCTCGGCCGTGGCTTTGGCCGATTCTACGGTGGCTTCGGCAATTTTCAAAGCGGCTTTGTAGGGAATCGTATCGACAACAAAAAGGACGTCGCCTTTCTTTACGAGAGAGCCTTCGTCGACAAGAAGCTCGGTGAGGAACCCGCTGACGTTGGGTCGTATCTCAATGTCTTGTTTACCTTTGATGCGGGCAGGATAGCTGGTGTACCACTCCATCGAGGAGGGTTGCAAAGTCATCACGGCATATTCGCGGGCAAATCCGCCCATGCCTTGTGAATTATTTCCTTCACAGGAAAACAACGAAATGCACAGTATCGCACAAGCGATAGTCTGAATAGATGATTTCAATTTCATAGATAATTGCACTTTATTTTATCATTGATGTGTCTCATTCTGCAAAGTAGACGGATTCCGTATAGCCAACAACTGTTAAATGAGGCCGTCCCGAACCCCTACTGCCTTAAACAAAAAGCACGGCAAAACTCCTCGTGAAGAGGGATTTTCCGGCCTTGTATAATACGGGACAAAGATAGGGATAATGTGTGTATAATAGAGAGAAATAATGAAAATAAAATGAAAAAAGTAGAGAAAAGCCGACAATAAGTTGCGTTATTGGAAATGAAACCCTATATTTGTATAGATTTTTGTGTGAAATGGCAAGTAGCCCGAGAAATGCAGTCGACAGCTTGCGGAATCATGTGGCGGAGTTGATGTCTCGCCATACCGCGTTGGTAGAGCGATGTGCGCGTCTCGAAGCCTTGTTGCAGGAGCGAGAGCAGTCGATTGCCACCCTGCAACGGGAATTGGAAGAAATCCATGCCAAATACAGAAGTCTGGCGATGGCGCAGGCCGTGACAACGCAAGAAGCCGATGTGGCCGCAGCGCGTAGCCGATTTGATAAGTTGGTGCGGGAAATCGACAAATGCATCTCTCTCTTGAACGAATAGAACAGATGCGATGAACGATAAACAAAGTAGACAACGTATAACTGTTACAATAGCCAACCGCTCTTACACCCTGTATGTCGAGCGTGACAAGCTCGCCGAGCAGGAACCTCTTGCGCGGAGAGCCGCCGAGTTGGTGGGAAAAAGAGCCGGTCAATATGAAACCCGTTTTGGAGAGTCGTCCAAGCTCGATGTGCAAGACTTGGTCTCCATGGCCGCTTGGGACATTGCTTATGACTTTCTGAAATTGCAGTCGACGCACGATGCCGACCTGATGGCGCGGGAATTAGAACGTATCGATACCGAACTGGAAAGCTATATGCAACATGCCGGAACTTCGCCGGAAGACGATTGATAACATAAAAACAATACTTTATCCTGCACTGCAACAAGACAATACGCTCTTGATGCGGTGCTTTTTTTAACCTAAAAACACGAACAGATGGAAATGATAACATTACTGTCGGCCGGTGCCTTGATAGGTCTTGTTGTGGGAGTGGTCATATGCTTGATACTCTACAAGGTACGTCTCAATGCCCGGTCCCGCTCGATTCTCGATGAGGCCCGAGCCGAAGCCGAAACGATAAAAAGAGACAAAATGCTTGAAGTCAAAGAGAAATTTATCTCGATGAAAGCCGACCTCGAAAAGCAGATGGCCGTGCGCAGCGCCAAAGTGCAATCGGCCGAAGCCAAAGCCCGCCAGCGCGAGATGCAGCTCAATCAGCAACAACAAGAGTTGCAGCGCAAGAAAACCGAGGTTGAAGCCATTCGCACCAGTCTCACCTCGCAGGTCGAAGTCGTGGAAAAAAAGAAAACCGAGCTCGAACGCCTGCACAAAGCCGAAATCGAAAAACTCGAACATATCTCGGGACTCTCGGCCGAAGAGGCCAAAGACCGTCTTGTGGAGTCGTTGAAAGAAGAGGCCAAGACACAGGCAGCCTCGTACATAAACGATATCATGGACGAAGCCCGCATGACGGCCAACAAGGAGGCCAAGAGCATCGTCATCAAGACAATCCAACGCGTGGCCACCGAAACGGCCATCGAAAACTCGGTCACCGTATTCCACATCGACTCCGATGAAATCAAGGGCCGCATCATCGGACGCGAAGGCCGCAACATACGCGCTCTCGAAGCCGCTACCGGCATCGAAATCATTGTCGACGACACCCCCGAAGCCATCGTGCTGTCGGGCTTCGACCCCGTGCGTCGCGAAATCGCCCGCTTGGCCTTGCACCAGCTGGTGACCGACGGCCGCATACACCCGGCCCGCATCGAAGAGGTCGTGGCCAAGGTACGCAAGCAGGTCGAAGAAGAAATCGTCGAGACCGGTAAACGCACCGCCATCGACTTGGGTATCCACGGCCTGCACCCCGAACTTATCCGCCTCGTCGGAAAGATGAAATACCGCTCGTCCTACGGACAGAACCTCTTGCAGCACTCACGCGAGACCGCCAACCTCTGCGCCATCATGGCCTCGGAGCTCGGCCTCAATCCCAAGAAGGCCAAACGTGCCGGTCTCCTGCACGACATCGGTAAAGTACCCGACGACGAGCCCGAGTTGCCACACGCCCTGCTGGGTATGAAACTCGCCGAGAAGTACAAGGAGAAACCCGAAATTTGCAATGCCATCGGTGCCCACCACGACGAGACCGAAATGACCAGCCTGCTGGCACCCATCGTGCAGGTGTGCGACGCCATTTCGGGAGCCCGTCCCGGTGCCCGTCGCGAGATTGTCGAGGCATACATCAAGCGTCTCAATGACCTCGAACAGCTGGCGCTCTCTTATCCCGGTGTGCTCAAAACCTATGCCATTCAGGCCGGTCGTGAATTGCGTGTCATCGTGGGCGCCGACAAAATCGACGACTCCGAGATAGAAACCCTCTCGGCCGAAATCGCCAAACGCATTCAAGACGAGATGACCTATCCCGGGCAGGTGAAAATCACCGTCATTCGCGAGACCCGCGCCGTAAGTTTTGCCAAGTAAGAACAGCCATTCACCCGCGCCTGTGCGTACCGACCCGTGCGCACAGGTGGGTATATAAGTTATCAACATGGACAATAAACAACCCGAAAACCTCAACCATACCCTGCCCGAGCAGCAACCCACACCCGACGAGTCGGCCGCTGTCGTGGCACAGTGCGGCGGGAAGCTCCATTGCTACGACTGGCTGTCGGATATACCCGAGTCGCACGATGACACCGAGATGGTCGAGGTGCAATTCAAGAATACGCGTAAGGGATACTATAAAAACTCGGTGCACCTGCGTCTCGAAAAAGGCGACATCGTCGCCGTCGAGGGCAATCCCGGCCATGACATCGGGGTCGTTTCGCTCACCGGCCGTCTCGTTCTCTTGCAGATGAGGAAAAACGGCGTGAGAATCGACAATCCCGACCTCAAACGGGTCTATCGCAAAGCCAAACCCAACGACCTCGAAAAATACCGAGAGGCCAAGGCCAAGGAACACTCCACCATGCTGCGGGCCCGCAAAATTGCCGAAGACCTTCATCTGAATATGAAAATCGGCGATGTCGAGTATCAGGGCGACGGCAACAAGGCCATCTTCTATTACATCGCCGATGACCGGGTCGACTTCCGCCAGCTCATCAAGGTCTTGGCCGAAGTCTTTCGCGTGCGCATCGAGATGAAGCAGATCGGTGCCCGGCAGGAGGCCGGCCGCATCGGCGGTATCGGCCCTTGCGGACGACAACTCTGTTGCTCGTCGTGGATGAGCAATTTCGTGTCGGTAGCCACCAGTGCCGCCCGTTTCCAGGACATCTCGCTCAACCCGCAAAAGTTGGCCGGGCAATGTGCCAAGCTCAAATGTTGCCTCAACTTCGAGGTCGACGCCTACGTCGAAGCGCAAAAACGGTTGCCCTCGCGTGAGATACCGCTTGAAACACAGGAAGGAACCTTCTTCCATTTCAAGACCGATATTTTCAAGAGGGAGATTACCTACTCCTCGTCCAAGGAGGTGGCCGCCAATCTCGTGACCATTGACGCCGGCCGGGCTTTTGAAGTGATTGCGCTCAACAAGCGGGGAATAAAACCCGACACACTGCTCGTCGAGAGTGGAAAAGAACCCGTCCGCAAAGAGTTTGAAGATGTCGTCGGTCAGGACAGCGTTACCCGATTTGACAAGAAAAACCGCCCGAATACCGCCGGCAACCGCAAGAAAAAGAAGAAAGGCGGCGGCGAGAACCATGCTCCGGCATCGACCGACGCTTCCCGCTCGGGAAATCCGTCGGCCAACCAGACGGGTGCGGCTCCGTCACCGGCTCCTTCGTCATCGGGCACCGAGTCGCAACCTAATGCTCCTCAGCGGGAAAAGGGGCCGCGCTCCAACAACAACCGTCGACCCGATAACCGCCGCAATAATCCCCCCCGCCGGGACAACAACCGCCGGGGCAATGAAGGAAATCCCGAACGGGAGAATCGTCGCAATAATGAGGCGGCCTCCGGGCAAAATGCGCCCCGGCCCAAAAACGCACCCGAAAAAAATGAGTAGGCTGCCCCTCTGTTTGGTCGTGTTGATGGGGCTCGCGACGGCTTGCCGCTTTGCCCCGAACGAAGTGCAGGCCTACCGGCATATCGACCCGCAAGGTTGGTATGCCGATTCACTCGTGCAGATAGATTTTCCCGTCGTCGATACCCTCTCCCTCTACGATATGCGATTGGAGTTGCGTCATACCGATGACTACAACTATGCCAATCTCTGGCTTTTTATCACTACCGTCTCGCCCGACGGCGCGCAGCGTGTCGATACGCTCAATGCCACCTTGTGCGACACCTATGGGCGCTGGTTGGGTTCGGGCATAGGAGAGCGATTGCAGCAGGAAATCCCCATCAAGTCGGCTTTGCGCTTCGACCGGTCGGGGACGTGGCACATCGTCATACAGCAAGGCATGCGCGACAACTGCCTCCCCGGTATTACCGAGGTGGGCATAAAGCTATCGGCTCCATAACGCGGCCGGTCAGGTACCGGCTGGCCCGGTTGAAAAGCGAGGGGTGAGAATCGTGATTCTCACCCCTCGCTTTGGCTTTATGTCGTTGCCATACGCTTGCGTTGTTTGTCTTTCCATATCTGGTAGCTGTAAGCGATGCAGGTCGTTATGAAATAGAAAATCGTGAGTCCCCACAAGTGCAGGAAGGGGCCTTTGACATCGGAAATCGATGCCCCCTCGGTATTCATGCGGATAAAACCTTCAACGCCCCAGGTCGAGGGTATCAGGCTGCCCAGGACCTGCCATACGGCTGGCATGCGGTCATAGGGCCATGTGATGCCGCTGACGAAGAGGAAAATCATCGACGTGAAGACGATGATGAGGAAGACGCTTTCCCGTTCGCGTACAAATACCGACAGGGTCATGCCGAAGAATATCGTGGCGAGCAGGAACGGTGCCATGAAGGCATATATCTCCCACTGGTCGCCCAGTTGCGGGTAGTCGAAAAACCACGGTATGATGTGCAGCATATACATGGTCGTGACGATGTAGAGGCTGTAATAGCAAATGGCTTTTCCCAAAACGAGGTGCAGTATGTTGTTGCGGATTTTCTCACGCGTCTGGTAATAGTGCCGCAGCTTGCCGTGCTCGTAAAATCCGCCGGCAAGCATGCCGATGCCGAGTATGAGGCTTTGTTGTATGATGACGATGAGGAGAGCCGGAATCACAAACGAGGCAAATCCACCCGTGGGATTGTAGAGCGTGAACGAGAAAGACGGTATGGGGTCGGTTACCATGTCGATTTGTGCCGGCGTGGCGCCGGTGAGCGTGCGACTTTGCAATTCCCGACCCATATCGAGCGATACATCGGTGAGGGTAATCAGGAAATTCTTGTAGTTGAGCAGCAGGCTCATGTCGGAGTAGAAAACGACGGGACTTTGTTCGCCCCGGGCCAGTTTCTTGTCGAAGTCGGCCGGAATTTCCAAAATACCGAAGCAGTCGCGTTGGTACATGAGCTCTTTGGCTTCGTCGAGGTTGGCGCAGTAGGAGAGGACTTTGGTGTTGGGCGAGGCATCGATGCGGCGGCACATTTCCCGGCTCAGTTGCGTGCGGGAGTTGTCAACCACGGCCAGCGGCACGTCGTTGACGACTTCGGGGTTGTATATGAACGCATAGAGCAACGGGTAGGCAAAGGGCAGGGCAAAGAAGAAAAGCATCGCGCCCATGTCGCGGAATACCGCCACATATTCCTTGCGCCAGATATAACATATATCGGCAAGGCCCGTTTTTATCGATTTCAAGAGTCTGTTTTCCATTGCGGTGCATTCTTGGAGGTCAGGCAACATAGACTTGCCGGCGCAATGCCCGTTTGAGCAGCGGCAGGAAAGGTAGTGCCAAAAGTGTGTAAATAAACAAGACCATATAGTGCAATCGGCTGTAATAGAGGGGGACGCCGTTGAGAGCCTGGTCGGCATAGATGATGAAGTAATGCCGGAGAGGCAGCATGTCGGTGAGCAGGTGGAAGGCCGGATACATGGCTTCGGCCGGGAATGAGATGCCGGCCAAAGAGAACGAAACGACACCGAAGAGCCCGCCCATGCTCAGCGCGATGCGCAGCGACGGGGCAATGCAGACGAAAAAGATGCTCACACCTTGCAAGGCCGTGACAAAGAGCAACATGGCTGCCAGCATGGGCCAAATGCCGTTTTGCAACGGGAAGTGGAAGTACCCGTAGAGCAGCGACAGGCAAAAAGCTCCCATGATAAAGAAGAGAAGAGTCTGCGGCAGCAACTTGCCGGTTACGGCCAAGAGGATATTGTCGTCGGCTGTTCTCAGCCATTCTCGCGATGTGGCGTGTTTGATTTCCGAGCCGATGGAGAAAATCGTGGTGAGCAAGATGATGACCCCGAGAACTCCCGGCAGGAAGGTGTTGTTGAGATAGACCGAGTAGCTTATCCACGGGTTGCCCAGCGGGTGCATGTCTACGGTGATGGGTTGAATTTGCGGTATGATGTCGCGTTCGTATTCACCCCGGGCCAAGAGGGTCTGCTGCACGGCTGCGGCGGCCGCCAGGGTGGTGGTCGTCTTGAAGCTGCGAAATTCCAAGGCTCCCGGTATCAGGTAGGCGTTGGTGGTGTAGTACGATAGTTCGGGGCGACGGTTGGCCATGAGGTCGGCTTCGAAGTCGGGCGGAATGATGACAAATCCGAAGATCTGGCCTTTTTGCATGGCTTCCCGTGCTTCGGAAAAACTGGTGTATTCTGTGGTTACGGCGAGGGAACTGACGGTCGTGAATTGCCGGGTGAGGTTGCGCGACGTGGCCGAGTGGTCGAGGTCGATTACCGCGGTAGGCAGCTCCTCGGGCAGGCCTCCGGCCATGAGCGAGAGGAAGAACACATAGCTCACCAGCGGTGCTATGACGATGGAGAACAGGTAGATGGGGCGCGACACAAGCTGGTGAAGCTCCCTGACGATAACCTGCCATAAGATTTTAGGCCCTGTTGCAAATGTTCCCATGACGAGAAGTGTTTAATCGAGCGGTTTTTTTACCAGGACCGACATGCCCGGCCGCAAATTCTCGACCGGTTGGGTGGGCCGGGCCTTGATTTGGAACGTGCGGGCATCATATCCTCCCGTTGCTTTGGTGGCACGCCACACGGCATAGGAGCCCATGTCTTTGATATAGTAGATTTTGAGGGTGACGGTTCTGTCTCCGAGTGCCGGAATCTGGGCCGTAATCTCTTTCCCCATGGTGAAGTATTGCAACAACTCCTCCCGCACGTTGAAGGTCACCCACATGTCGTCGAGTTGCAGCACGTTCATGATTGGGGCGCCGGTACCTACCAATTCGCTCACATGGGGGAATATCTCCGATATTTCACCGTCGACGGGTGCGGTGAGGTAAGAGTCGGCGAGGACCGATTTCACCTGTTCCACGCCGCCTTGTGCGGCGGTTACCATGGCGGCAGCGGCTTCTTTGTCTTCGACTTGGGCGCCTGTGCGCACCATCTCATATTGTGAGCGGGCCGCGCTTTCGGTGGCGACCATGGCTTTGTATTGCGCTTCGGCTTCATCGCGTTTCTGTGCCGAGACGACCCCTTTGAGATAAAGGGCTTCCATGCGGTTGAATGATTTCTGGGCTATTTCGAGTCCTGCCAAAGCCTGTTGCCACATGTCATAGGCCGATTGTATGACTTCGCTGCGGGCGCCTTTGTCCACTTTTTCGTTGGTTGCCTTATAAACATTTTCCATGGCCGTGGCTTGCCGGAGTTTGGCTTCTGCGTCGGGCGAAGAGATGCGCACCAGCGTGTCTCCGCTGTGTACCTGTTGTCCTTCTTCGACCCAGTATTCGGCGATGCGTCCCGGGAGTTTTCCCGAGATGCGTACCTGGGTGGCTTCGGCTTGTCCCTGTATGGTTTCGCTTTTCGGTTCGAGCAGGAAAAATCCGATAAGGGCTAAAATGATGATGACGATGATGACGGCAACCAATCCTATGGTTAAGCCTTTTTCTTTGTCTCTTTTGGGGGTGTCCATTGTATGTCGTTTTTTTGTTTTTCCGTGAAGGTTAGTATTTCATTTCGCCCAGGGCTTTGGCCAGGTAGACTTTGCACAGCCGGAGTTCTATCTGGGCGTCGATATATTCCGAGCGGGCCTTCAACCAGGCGGTTTGGGCTTCGAGCACATTGTCGGTGGTGAGTACACCTTCTTCAAAACCGATTTGAGCGTTGCGCAGGTTTTCATCGGCTTTTGCGAGGTTTTTCTCTGTCATGCCGGTGCGTTTGCCGGCCTCGTCGATTTTGAAAGTGGCTTGATTTACCTGCAATTCGATTTTTTCTTTGGCCTCGTCGAGTTCGAGTTGGGTGATGAGGCTTTCCGACTTGGCGGCGCGGTATTTGTAGACGTTGTCGCCCCAGTGGAGCAGGGGAATGCGCACCAGTACGCCGACGTTGAAGAAGCCTTTGAACTCTTTTTCAAAACCGTTGAAGAGGTTGGGGTTGGAAATCATGTAATTGCCCGTGAGCGCAACGGTGGGCAGCATGCCCGACAGGGCTATTTTTTGTTTGCTCCGGAAGATTTTCCCCGCCAGTGTGAGGCTTTGTATCTCGCTGCGGTTGGCATAGACGCTTTCCATGTCGGGCAACGGGGTATGCAACTGGGCCGAAGGTGTCTCCGGTTCCATTGTTTCATCGGCCAGTGAAAATTCTTGGTCGATGGGCATGCCGCACATTTGGGCGAGGACCATTTTGGCCAGGCTCAATCCGTTGTCGACTTGGGTGAGGGAGATTTGAGCTTCGTTGGATTTGACGGCGACGGTCAATCCGTCGGATTGGGTGGCGACCCCCTCGTCGATCATGGCCTGCACGTTGTATTGGAGCGAGTCGAGGAGGGCGGCGTAGCTTTCGGCCAAACGTTTTTTATGGGTGAGCGAGACGACCTGCCAATAGAGTTCGTCGACCTGATAGACAATTTCTTGTGCGGCGGTGCTTTGTTGGCTCTGTGCCAGTTCTTCGGCATATCGGGTGATCTTGTTGTAGGCTCGCAACTTGCCTCCCAGATAGAGCGGCTGTGTGAGGGAGATGTTTCCTACCCACATGTTGCGGGTGTCGGTGCGGAACTCGTCGACAATCTGCTGCCCGATGTTGTTGAGCGGTGTGGCCAGGTCGATGTTCCCGAGGGAAGCCAGTAATTGTCCCAAGGCGGGGTTGGTTGCCATGACCGCAGCTAGGGATTGTTGCAGGGCGGTACCCATTTGGGGCAATGTGCTTTTGAGGTTGTCGTTGAGCAAGGATATTTCTCGCGAGTTGTAGATGTATCCGCCGCTTGCGTCAATAGCGGGCAGGTAAGCCGAGAAAGCCGCTTTGCGGTTGTAGCGGGCTGCATTGATTTTAGCTTCGGCGATACGCAATTGCTTGTTGTTGTGCAAGGCCATCTGCCGGCAGGAGTCAAGGGTCAGCGGTTGCTGCGGTTGTGCCGACAGACTGATGAGCAGACCGAGAATTCCTATGACGATACGTTTTTTCATTGTTCCGGAATAATATTGATATGTCTTTTTATATACAATTTTATGGGTCTGTTTGTTTGACGAAACAGGAATATTTCGGGGCTTTGGACGCTCTCTTTTGTCGAATGTTTTTTATGAAATATTCCTGAGTGAAGGCTCTTATACCTTATCGTGTAGGCAAATATAAGGTATTTGCATGTGATTTTCATTCAGATTTTAGCCTCGAATTTCGACTAATTTCAGAAATTTTTACAGATTTGTCCTCAAAAGAAAATACTATGCGATAAATTGAACAACAAACCGTCACCCCCTGGGTGTCGTGTTTGGGGGTTGGAATTTCCGATGTTTGGTGAAAATTGATCAATCATTGAGCTCGAACGGTTGGCTCCCGATGAGTTGTGTGTCGGCATAGATGATTACATCATAACGACCCGCGGTCAGATATTCTTCGACTTTCCAGTTGAAATACATTTTTTCGTTGTTACCCGTGTAATCGATGATTTGTTGCAAGGAATAATAACACTCTTTGCCGTCGAGGGTGAATGTGTTGCTGCGGTCTTTGACCAAGGTCGAGCCGTCGGGCTTTACGATGCACACATAGATTTTCTTTTCGCCTGTCGCGGCCATGATATTGCGGGCGATGGCAAAATTTATCCTCAGCCGCGACACTTTGTCTTTGTCGCCGGTTTTGCGGCCGCGCTTGTTGAGCGGTTGTATGTCGATGTCGATGGCTTCGAGGCGGGAAGCCTGCGATACCTTTTCGTTGAGCTCATGGTTGTCTTTTTGCAGTTTCGAGGCTTCGTCCGATGCTTTGCGGTAGCGTTGCAGGGCGTCGTTTTTCTCGGCTTGCAGCTGGCGGTTTTCCCGGTTGAGGGAGTCGATGGCTGCCTGGTATGTTTTGATGTTGCTGCGCAGGTCGTGCAACACCTCTTGCAGGGAGTCGATGGTGATGGCGTCGATGTTCTTGCGGTTGCGTAGCTCTTCGAGCAGCCGCTGCACGCGGGCCTTTTCGCGGTCGAGCCTCAATATGAGCGAGTCGTTGCGGAGCCACACGGGATTGTTTTCGTATTGCCTGTATTCGTCGAAGATGGCGGTATATTCTTCTTCGAGTTTGGCCCGTTCCTTTTCGATGTTCACCTGCTCCTTGAAGTTCTTCATTTCCGAGCGTTGTAAGTAGACATAGGTCAGGAGCGCACCGATAAGTATTATCAGTACGGCACTGATAATAAGCCAAATGACAGAAACCTGTTTTTTCATTCTTTCTTGTTTTGAGATGCAGGTGAATCTTCCCGGAGACTTCGTCCGTAGGGGCTTGCGGAATTTTTAAGGCGTGTATGGCTCGGGGGAAGAGACAATACAAGGCAAAGATAATCACTTCTGTTACATGAAAAAAGCCGCAGCTCTCCTTTTTTTATAAAAAATACTTTTTAGGAAATTCTTCACTAAAATAAAACTCCTGTTGCCCTTTATTCCTTTGAAAATATGTTATCTTTGCAGCAATTCTTCGAAAAAAACAACTCCCTGTGAAAGTGCGTATTCGTTTTTTGTCGCTCGGATTACATATCCTCATCATGTTGGCGGTCGCTGTCGTGGCTGTCGTGGCTCTTTTCTTTTGGCTCGGGCGGTACACCCGTCACGGTGATGCTGTCGAGGTGCCCGATGTATGTGGCCTCTATTATCTCGATGCCGATGTGGCGTTGGCCGAGGGCGGCATGCATTCGATGGTCATCGACTCGATGTATATCGACGGGGTCGATAAAGGTCTTGTGCTCGACCAGGTGCCCCGGGCGGGAAGTACGGTGAAGAGCGGTCGCACGGTCTACCTCACCATCAATGCCCTCAGTCCCCGCAAAGTGACGATACCCGAGTTGAAAAATCTCTCCTACCGTCAGGCCGAAGCCATTGTCAAAGGCTTGGGAATGGCCGCTCCGCAGATTATCTATTGGAACTCCGAGTATAAGGATTTGGTCTTGAACGTCATGGCCGACGGGCGTCCCGTCGAGGCCGGTGACCGGTTGCCCGTGACGGCTCGCATCACCTTCTCGGTGGGCAATGGCATATATGCACCCACTCGCAAGATGATTGCACCGAAAGACTCCCTGGCGGCCGATTCGCTGAGGGTCGATTCGCTCTCTCAGGTTCCCTCGTTGTTACCCCCGCTTTAACTCGTTCCGAAATGGAAGACGAGATCAGATACGATGAAGATATAGAGCTCGACGACGGGGATTCCCGGCAAATGTATGAGCATTACAAGTTTGTCGCCGACAAGGGGCAGGAGTTGTTGCGCATCGACAAGTTCCTCGTGGCCCGCACGGGCAATGTCTCCCGCAACCGCATACAGCAAGCCGCCGAGGCCGGTTGCATTCTGGTCAACGGTAAACCGGTAAAATCGAACTACCGGGTCAAGCCCCTCGATGTCGTCTCCATCGTCATGGACCGGCCTCCTTATGAAAACGAAATCCTTCCCGAAAACATTCCCCTCGATGTCGTGTATGAAGACCGTGACGTGCTGGTGGTGAACAAGCCCGCCGGCCTTGTCGTGCACCCCGGCCACGGAAATTACACGGGAACTCTCCTCAATGCGTTGGCCTACCGCTTCAAGGACGACCCCGACTTCGACGTTACCGACCCGCGGCTCGGCTTGGTGCATCGCATCGACAAAGACACCTCGGGACTGTTGGTCATCGCCAAGACTCCCGAGGCCAAGACCTCCCTCGGCAAACAATTCTTCGAGAAGACCACCCAGCGCAAGTATGTGGCTTTGGTGTGGGGCCGCATCGAAGAACCCGGTGGCCGCATCGAAGGAAACATCGGCCGCAATCCCAAGGACCGCTTGCAGATGACCGTCTTTCCCGACGGTTCGCAAGGGAAACCTGCCGTGACCCACTATACCGTGCTCGAACGCCTGGGTTATGTCACACTGGTCGAGTGCCGGCTCGAAACCGGGCGTACCCACCAGATTAGGGTGCACATGAAACACATCGGCCACACCCTCTTCAACGATGCCCGTTATGGCGGAAACGAGGTGCTCAAAGGAACGACCTTTGCCAAGTACAGGCAGTTTGTGCACAACTGTTTCGAAGTGTGTCCCCGTCAGGCGTTGCATGCCAAGACCTTGGGCTTTGTGCACCCCACGACCGGAAAGCCTCTTTTCTTCGATTCGGAGTTGCCGGCCGACATGACGGCGCTCATCGAGCGCTGGCGCACCTATGTGTCTGGCCGCGAGACGATGGAATGAACCAGTAATTACCCTCTTATATAGTGTGTGAAAATTCAGCATTGAAACAATGAAAAAACGTAATATCGCCGTCGTTTTCGGCGGCTATTCTTCCGAGAATGTAGTTTCTCGTCGCAGTGCGCAGGGTATCGCTTCGTTTCTCGATGCCCGGCGGTATGCCATCTATTTGGTCGACATAGAGCCTGACCGTTGGACGGTCGAGATGGAGGGCGCCGAAAGTATCGACATCGACCGCAGCGACTTCTCCTTTGTCAAGGACGGAGAAAAAATCTCCTTCGACCTGGCCTACATCACCATACATGGCAACCCCGGCGAAAACGGTATTTTGCAGGGATATTTCGACATGTTGGGCATTCCCTATTCCTGCTGTGATGTCTTTGCGGCGGCTCTCACGTTCAACAAGTTTGCCTGCAACCGCTATCTCTCGCAACTCGGGTTCCATGTCGCCAAGGCCGTGCGCATCGACGCCGGAGAAGAGGTCGACCCCCAATCAATCGCCGAGGCGGTGGGATTTCCCTGTTTTATCAAGCCCAACCAAGGCGGGTCGAGCTTTGGAACGACAAAAGTGAAGGCCGTCGACGAGATATTGCCCGCCATAGCGGCCGCGCGAGCCGAAGACGACGGCGCGGTGCTTGCCGAGTCGTTTCTCGCCGGTACCGAGGTGTCGTGTGGCTGTTACAAGACACAGGCGGGTATGACCGCGCTTCCCATCACCGAAGTGGTGAGCAAAAACGAATTTTTCGATTACGAGGCCAAATACACGGCTTCGCGTGTCGAGGAGATTACGCCGGCTCGCATTTCGGACGAATTGACCCGCGAGATACAGACCTTGACGACCCGCATATATGACCTGATAGGTTGCAAGGGCATTATCCGGGCCGATTACATCATTGTCGACGGAGTGCCCTATCTGCTCGAAGTCAATACCACGCCCGGTATGACGGCCACCAGTTTCATACCCCAACAGGTGCGGGCTGCCGGTCTCGACATGACCACCGTGCTGACCGACCTGATAGAGACCGAATTGGCCCGTCGCTAATTTACTCATGACAGAACTCCGACTTTCAAACCCCCGATAGATTATGGAACAGACATTTGATTTCAGCGCGATACGTCCCTATGAGGGCGAAGAGGTGACGGCCGCTGCCGCCCGGTTGTGCCAGGAAGAACTTTTCCGCAAAGCCGTCGCATATATCGTGCCCGATACCGAGGCGTTTTTCCGCATACTGGCGGCTTGTCGCACGGTCGATGATTTCCAAATGCAACTGGCGTTGCCTTGCTTGCAAAAACTGGTGCAA
The DNA here is from genome assembly GCA_018715595.1 of Candidatus Caccoplasma merdavium. Classification (NCBI taxonomy): domain Bacteria; kingdom Pseudomonadati; phylum Bacteroidota; class Bacteroidia; order Bacteroidales; family Bacteroidaceae; genus Candidatus Caccoplasma; species Candidatus Caccoplasma merdavium. The sequence goes on from DVLI01000007.1 coordinate 126,602, forward strand.
AATACATCGGCCGGCATTACATCGGCCGGATTTTCCGACCTTTCCTCAAAAGACTGTTATACCTACATCACCAACCATCGCGATATTACGCTCGACTCGGCGTTCCTCAATGTCGTGTTGCATCTTAATGGATTCGACACTTGCGAAATAGCCATCGGCGACAACCTGCTCATCTATCCCTGGATTGTCGACTTCGTGCGACTGAATAAAAGTTTTATCGTCAATCGCAGTGTCCCGCGCCGGCAGATGCTCGAAGTCTCCTGCCGTTTGTCGGCCTATATCCACCACGCTTTGCACGACAAGAAACAGTCGGTGTGGATTGCCCAGCGCGAAGGCCGTTCCAAAAACTCCGACGACCGCACCCAGGAGAGCCTGGTAAAGATGTTCGCGTTGAGCGGCGGCGGCGATTTCCTTTCCAACATTCGCGCCTTGAATCTCGCGCCGGTGGCCATCTCTTATGAGTATGACCCCTGCGATTACCTCAAAGCCAAGGAGATGCAGCTCAAACGTGACGACCCCGATTACAAGAAACAGCCTTCGGACGACTTGGCCAATATGGCGACGGGTATCATCGGGTACAAGGGCCGTATCCATTTCGAGGCCTCGGCACCCATCAATCCGTTGCTCGAAAAAATCCCCGCCTCAACCCCTCGCGCCGAGCTGGCCGTGGCCGTAGGGCATATCATCGACCGGTCGATTCATGCTCATTATCGGCTCTATCCGGGCAACTATGTCGCCTATGACGAGTTGTGGGGCGCCGGCGCCATGTCGCAACACTATACCCCCGAGGAGAAAGCTACCTTTGACAAATATCTGCAAAGTCGGCTCGACAAGATAGAGGTGCCCGCCAAAGACGAGGTTTTCTTGCGCGAACGTCTGCTCGAAATGTATGCCTATCCCGTGCGCAACCAACTTCACGCGCTGGCCGAATAATAGTGCCGGGTAAATGATAAAAGAAGAGCGGTCGATGTCTTGACATCGACCGCTCTTCTTTTGAGCCGATAGGGGGATTCGAACCCTCGACCCCGAGATTACAAATCACGTGCTCTGGCCAACTGAGCTATATCGGCAGGTGGGTAAGCGATCTACATCGCGCCGCTACGACCTGCTACCCTTGCTGCGGTCAAGCCCTGGGGGGGTTGACAGGGAGCTGGCCGTGTAGGACTTACCCGCCGCAAAAGTAGATATTTTTTTTGTATCGGCAAGCAATTCTTTTCAAAAAAATAGTCGATGCGATGTTAATGAGCTCATATATACTCGTTTATGCGGCGCCTTGACACATGGCTCGCTTCCTGGCAAAAGTCTCGGTTGTATATTTTTATGGCGACGAAATGATGCAATTACGGTAAAAATCATACCTTTGTACGATGCAACAAAGAAAAACGCCATGAGTGAGCAACCCCGCAAGCCATTGACCCTCTATGCCATGCAATATGGCGTGTATATGGGAGTCTATCTGTTGATAGTCTTCCTCTTCTCGGCCTGGTCGCGCTACGCTGCAATATTCAATACGTTGACGGTATTCTCCATTATAGCCATACCGGCGGTCGTGTATCTCATCATGAGTCACTTCATGCGCAGTGAATATGGTTCGTCGCGCTTTGTCGTCCTTTGGCTGCTGGGGATATACCTCTTCTTTTTTGCATCGCTTATCAGTGGATTGGGAGAGTATCTCTATTGCACCTTTATCGTGCCCGATTTCATCTCTTCGCAAATCGAAGCCATGCTGCAAATTCTCGATACCGCGGAGATACGGTCGGCCGAGATGCAGGAAATAGTAGATATAGTACGCACCAGCTATGAGCAGGGATATTATCCCACGCCTATCGAGATGGTCTACCAGATGATTTGGGCCAAGGTGTTCCTCGGGTCGATTGTGTCGATATTCGTAGCTCTTTTCATTCGCATATATTCCCGTTTTAGAACCAATAGATGACAAACATGGATATTTCTGTCATTGTTCCTTTATATAATGAAGCGGAGTCGCTGCCCGAGCTGGCGGCGTGGATTACCCGCGTGATGGCCGAGAACCGGTTTACCTATGAAGTGATTTTTGTCGACGACGGCAGCACCGACGATTCTTGGCGCGTGATAGAGTCGCTCAAAAAGGAAAATCCCCACATCAAGGGGGTGAAGTTCCGCCGCAACTATGGCAAGTCGCCGGCTCTGCACACCGGTTTCACCCGCGCTCAGGGCGACGTGGTCATTACGATGGACGCCGACTTGCAGGATAGCCCCGACGAGATACCCGGGCTTTACAGCATGATTGCCGATGAGGGGTATGACATGGTATCGGGCTGGAAGAAGAAACGCTACGACCCGCTTTCCAAGACACTCCCCACCAAGCTCTTCAACGCTACGGCGCGCATGATTACGGGCATACATCTGCACGATTTCAACTGCGGACTGAAAGCCTACCGCAACGAGGTGGTGAAACACATCGAGGTCTATGGCGACATGCACCGCGACATTCCTTTCCTGGCCAAGAGTGCCGGCTTCTCCCGCATCGGCGAGAAAGTGGTGCATCACCAGGCCCGCAAATATGGCAAGACCAAGTTCGGCATGAGCCGTTTTGTCAATGGTTATCTCGACTTGATGACCCTGTGGTTCTTCTCCAAGTTCGCCGAGAAACCCATGCATTTCTTCGGCCTGCTGGGAAGCCTCATGTTTGTCATCGGTTTCATTGCCGCGGCTGCCGTGGGTGCTTACAAGCTCTATGCCTTGTGGCACGACATGCCCTATCGGCTGGTGACCGATTCGCCCTATTTCTTCATCGCCCTCACCATGATGGTATTGGGAACGCTGCTTTTCCTGTCGGGATTCTTGGGCGAACTCATCTCCCGCAATGCTCCCGGCCGCAACCATTATAATATTGAAAAAGATATTGATGATTAACCTGCGTCGTCGACTCCATACTCGCCCTCGTGCGGCCATGGGCCGTGCAGCGGCCTTTGTGGCGCTTTCGCTCTGCCTGCTGCCGTTGCTTTTCTCTACGGCCTGCAACACCGAGGCTTGCCTCGAAAGCAAGACCAGTATTTTCAGCGCGGCCTTTTATGCCTATGGCGACTCGGGGGTGAAAGTCATTATCGACTCGGTGTCGGTCTATGGCGTGGGGCAGTACAAGGATTCCCTGCTGGTCGACACGGCCAACATCTCCTCTTTCCAGGCCACCCTGCGCAGCGACCGCGATACGACCCAATATGTCATTCGCTACGACCAGCACAATCTCAATCCCCGTTACAAGAGAGACACGCTCACGTTTGTCTACCACACCTATATCGAGTTTGAGTCGGCCGAGTGCGGAGCCATGTATAATTATGTCATCGACGATTTCCGTTACACGACGTGGCAGATTGTCGATGCCCGCCTCATGACGCAAGAGTTCAACAATCAAGATGTCGAAAACGTTCTCCTCTATTATTATGTGCCCGAGTAGTCGTTTCCTGTCGGTCGCGGTGGCGGTGTTGTTGTCGCTGTTTTCTCTTACTCCCCTTGCGGCCCAAGAGAAGAAGAGCCAGCGCCTCGAAGACGGCTCGCGCTATCGCTATCCCCTGCTCGACGGCCTGATTGTCGGGGTCGACCTTTTCCAGCCCGTTGTTTCTCTCTTTGGCCAGCAATATGCCAACTACCAGGCTTCGCTCGAAGTGAGTTTCCACAATCGCTTCTTCCCGATATGGGAAACCGGCATCGGGTGGGCCGATGATACCCCCGACGACGGGAACTTCACCTATAAGGTGTCGCCTACGCTCTACAACCGCTTGGGCGTGCTTTACAATTTCAATTACAACTCCACGGCACCCGGCTATATCTACGGCGGTTTGCTTTACGGTTTCTCGGTGTTCTCCTACGACATCACCAGTATCGACCTCACGTCGAGCTACTGGGGCACCAGCGACCAGGCCGCCATTTACGATTGTCACTCCCGGGCGCAGTGGCTCGAACTGTTGGCCGGTATACGGGTCCACCTCTACAAGGGGCTTAAAATGGGCTTCTCGGTGCGTTACAAGGCGCTACTCAAAGCCGCCGATTATGGCACCACCCGCCCGTGGATAATCCCCGGCATGGGCAAGCGTAGCGGCGGTTTCGACTTCACCTACTCGGTCTATTACCAGATTCCCGTCAAGACCAAGAAACAGCGTGCGGTGGCGGAGCAGTAGACCGTCGTCTTCACCCGCTCATCAAGCAGGAGGGGCTGAAAACGCTGCGGCTCTCTTCGATTTCCTGTTCCGCGGAATTTCCGTTTTTTATTTCGAGCCCTCTTTTTTGTCGAAAATCGAGGAGCGCGCTTTCTGAACGATAATTCGGGGTGTGTTTCCCGAGCCGTTTTTTTCGTCTCTTAGATAACCTTGTGCTTTCTTGCGGGCGACGAAAATGCGGCTTTTTACGGTACCCAGAGGTATCCCTATTTTTGCGGCAATCTCTTCATATTTATATCCGGCAATATATAGGCCGAAAGGTATGCGGTATTCTTTTTCGAGAGTGCCTATGGCGTGTGTGATGTCTTGCATGATGCAGCGTGAGTCGGCCGAGTCGCTTGCTTTAAGGGTTATTTCATGCCGGGGTTCGTCCGCGCAATCCTTTGTCGTGAGGTGTACTTCGTGAGAAGTGCGGCATTGATTGAGGAAAACGTTTTTCATGATCGTGTATAACCACCCGTTGAGATTGGAGGTGTTGGTTATTTTTTCGTACTGCGTCAAGGCTTTTAGAATGACCGTTTGTGCCAAGTCCAAGGCATCGTCTCTCTGCTTTGTCAGCTGGTAGGCCGAGTGATATAGAAATTTTTGTTTGGCGATTAAATGTTTTGTCAACTCTTGTTCTGTCATGATTGTGATTGTAACTTCGAATTGAGTGTGAATAATAAATAAGATTGAGAGGGGGGGGGGCTTTCCCTCCCCCCGATGGAAGCTTTTATAAAAGTCGGGAATGGCTCGATTTTTTATAGTGAACCCGATGTAATTTCTTTTTCTGTCATGCCTCTTCTATTTACACATTACACAAGGAAAAAAGTGAAACAATAATTATAAATGTAAAGATACCCCAAAAATGTTTCGCGATTTCTTGATTTATTACATTTGATAACATGTTTTTAGGGGTTGTGTGAGACATGTAGTAGTCCGTCCTTTCCTCGGGTTACTCCATCTTCTTTGCCGGAGATTATCGGGTAGGAGTCATCTGGGGTTATGCGTTGCCAAACAATCGATGCTTACTGCATCGTGGTGCGGTATAATCGCACGGAATTTTTTGCCGTGATTTGCTCCGGGAATCTTCTGTGTGATTTTTTGTAAAAGCTCCTTATTTAATCATAATATTCTTATGGAAATATATTCTAATGGAAAATAATTTATATCTTTGTCTTGTCCTGAAAAGGAAAGATGTCTCACGCATAAAACAGCAGAAGATGATCAAGCGATTTTTACAACGGCGCTGGCCCCTCCTGGTGGGGCTGTTGCTCGGCGGGATAGCCGGCTATCTCTACAATGTGTATGTGGGTTGTGCCTCGGGCACCTGTATGATAACCTCGTCGCCCTATCTGAGTACGCTATGGGGGGCAGCCCTGGGTGGCCTGCTGGTCGACGGTTTTCGTCCGTGCAGCGGACGGGGAGGGTCGTGCCATGAGTAAGCTGGTGCCGTTGGTCGTTGCGGCCGTGTTGCTGGTGTCGTGCCGGCATGCCGCCGTCGGAAAGGAAAACAAACAATTAAACAAGGATAAGAAAATGGAAGTAGTACATTTAACCAAAGAAGAATTTTTGAAACAAGTGGTCGATTACGAGAACAATCCCACCGAGTGGAAGTACCTGGGCGACAAGCCGGCCATCGTCGATTTCTATGCCGACTGGTGTGCCCCCTGCAAAATGCTCGCTCCGGTGCTCGAAGAGCTGGCTGCCGAGTACAAGGGCCGCATCGTCATTTACAAGGTGAATACCGAGCAGGAACAGGAACTGGCCGCGGTCTTTGGCATACGCAGCATTCCCACCCTCTTGTTTGTCCCCATGCAGGGCGGGCCGCAGATGGCTGCCGGTGCTTTGCCCAAACATGCCTTGAAAGAGGCCATTGAGAATGTCTTGTTGTCGAACGCAAATGCGGAGTGATATGGCTTATGTTGTCGATGCGGCCAAATGTCCGCAAAATCATCGGTGCCCGTTGTTGGCCGTGTGTCCCGTCGGAGCCATTTCGCAGGAAGACTTTTCGTTGCCGCGTATCGATGCCTCGTTGTGCATCGCGTGCGGTAAGTGTGCCCGCCAGTGCGGCATGCAGGCAATCTCTAAAAAGTGAAAAAGATGGATACCGACACATTATGCAACATCAGGGAGTTGTACCTGTGTATCATGCGGTTTGAGAACCTCTTTGAGGAGACTTTCGGACTGACTTTGAACGAGGGCATGTTGCTGTGCACGCTTTCGCATGCCCCGTCGAGCATGACTTGCGGCGAGCTGGCCGGGGCGCTCGACCTTTCTCCTTCGAATATGTCGAAGGTCATCAAGTCGGCCGAGAAAAAGGGGTTGCTCTCGCGACGTTTGGGGGAGAGCGACAAACGCCAGATGTATTTCTCGCTTTCGGCCAAAGGCCGGGCACAGCTCGATGCCATCGACATGCGGCAACTCGATGTGCCCGAGTGCTTGTTGCGATTCTGTGATAATCGTTGATGAATCGCTGCCCGTCCCAAACAAAACGGGACGGGCGGCGTGCTTTTTTTCGATTTTGCGGCATTTAATTTGGTGCGTGCAGGTCAAGTTATTATCTTTGTCCGATATGCGCGCAATGAGTCGGGGTAGAAACCCGGCGCCGCATGACAAGAAAGAAAGTATATATGAATCAACAAATCTCCAAAACCATGAAACATCTGTTTTTGTTTATGGCGATATTCTTGTGCATGAATGTTGCCGGAAAAGAGAAATTCCCCGACGGTACGACCATACCCGATTGGTTCTACCAGTATGACCCGGTCGATGTGGCCTCACTGGGTAAAGCCTATCGCATCACCGATTACGGCGTGGTGGCCAACGACAGCAATCTCATTCAGACCCAGGCCATACAGGCCGTTATCGACAAAGCCGCAGCCGAAGGGGGTGGCGTGGTGGTGATTCCGCGCGGCACGTTCCTTAGCGGAGCTCTCTTCTTCAAGCCCGGTACGCACCTCCATCTCGAAGAGGGCGGCGTGTTGAAAGGCAGTGACGACATCAGCAACTTCCCCATCATCGACACCCGCATCGAGGGGCAGTCGCTCAAATACTTTGCCGCACTTGTCAATGCCGATGGCGTGAATGGTTTTACCATCACGGGCAAAGGCACGATAAACGGTAACGGGTTGCGTTACTGGAAGTCGTTCTGGCTTCGCCGCAAGGTTATTCCCAAATGCACCAACATGGACGAGTTGCGTCCCCGTCTCGTGCACATCTCCAACTGCAAGGACGTCCAACTCGAAGGGGTAAGCCTCATCAATTCGCCTTTCTGGACGACCCATCTCTACAAATGCGAGAACGTGAAGTTGTTCAACCTGCACATCTTCGCCCCGTCGGCTCCCGTGAAGGCGCCCAGTTCCGATGCCATAGACATCGACGTTTGCACCAATGTGCTCGTCAAGGGGTGCTACCTCTCGGTCAATGACGATGCCATTGCCCTCAAAGGCGGCAAAGGTCCCTGGGCCGACAAGGACAAGAACAACGGCGGTAACTACAACATCATTATCGAGGACTGTGTCTACGGTTTCTGCCACAGTGCCCTTACCTGCGGCAGTGAGTCGGTCCACGACCGCAACATCATTTTGCGTCGCATCAAAATCAACAATGCTTCCCGCCTCCTGTGGTTGAAGATGCGTCCCGATACGCCGCAGAAGTATGAGTATATCCTCGTCGAAGACATCGAGGGCGATGCCCGCAGCTTCCTCTATGTGAAACCTTGGCGTCAGTTCTTCGATTTGCAAGGTCGCGAAGATACCCCCTATTCCTACTCCAACAACGTTACGATGCGTAACATCAAGCTCCATTGCAATGTGTTCTTCGATGTGAACGCTTCGGACGATTATTTCCTCTCCGATTTCACGTTTGAGAATCTCGACCTCACCGTCGATAAAAATGCCGCGTTGAAGGAAGACATCATCGATGGTCTCAAAATTAAGAACGTTACCATCAACGGCGAGAAATTGCCCAACCGCAAGAATTGATTCTCCCGGCAGAGCGCTTTGCGACTCCGAAAACAAAAAAATCGCACCGGCCGTCAGGGTCGGTGCGATTTTTTGTTTGGAGGGGGGCTGCTTGTTTCGCCGGAGGAGAAGCCCATGCTTGCTTTTTGGGTGAGCAAGCGAGAGAAAAGGAGTGCTATTCTTTTGTATATACCGTGAAGCCCAGTGAGAGCAAGGCCATGATGCCTCCCACGGCCGACACTCCGCCCCAGCCCCAAAGGCTCCATGCCGTGCCCGAGAGGAGCGTGCCCAGTGACCCCCCGATGAAGTAGGCGGTCATAAAAATCGTGTTGATGCGGTTCGACGCCTTGGGGTTCAAGGAGAAGATGACGGTCTGGTTACTCAGTTGAATGCACTGCATGCCGATGTCGAGAATGAGTATGGTGGCGATGATGGCGGCGTAGGTGTCTCCCCATTGGTAGGCGATGGCCCAGGCACTCAGCATGAGGACGGCACCGAGCAGGTTGAAGCGGTGCACCCCGAAGCGGGTGACCAGCCGTCCCACGAGCGATGCGGTCAGGGCGCCGGCCACGCCGCACAGTCCCAGCAGTCCCACGACGTCGCTGCCGGCATAGAACGGCGCCTGCTCCATGCGGAAGGTGAGAGAGGCCCAAAGCGTGAGGAACGAACCGAACGCCAAGGCGGCCCGCAAGGCGCAGATGCGCAAGAGCCGGTGCTCGCGGACAAGGGCGAAGAGCGAATTCATCAACCGGCGGTATGTGCCGTTGTAGTTGCGCTCGGTGCCCGGCATGATGCGCCACACGACAAAGGTGCAGATGATTATTGCGCCGGCGGCAATGGCATACATGGCGCGCCAGCCGAGCCATTCGCCCACCAGTCCGCTTATCACCCGCGAAGCCAAGATGCCGGTAAGCAGTCCCGAGACGATGAGACCCACGTTGGCGCCCTTCTTCTCGGGACGGGAATATTGGGCGGCGATGGGGATAAATATTTGCGGCATGACCGAGCAGACGCCCACGGCAAACGATGCGGCCATGACCGGGAGATAATGTCCCGACACGGCGATGCAGAGCAGGGCGGCTGCCAGCAGGGTGAAGCTGCCTGCCACGATTTTCTTGCGGTCGAACATGTCGCCCGAGGGAATGACAAAAAACAACCCGCAGGCATAGCCCACCTGGGTAATCATGGCGATGAGGCTGGCTCTCCACTCGTCGACGCCCAGGTCATTGCCCATGAGCGAGAGGAGGGGCTGGCAGTAATAGATGTTGGCTACCGAGATGGCGGCCATGCAAGCCATGGTAAAGAGCAGCGATGCCGAGATGCCTTCGTTGTCTCTCAGTTGCAGCGGTTGTTTCATGTGATTGTGCCGGTTCTTGTTTGGGGGGAATGGCTATAAAAAAGAAAAAACCTTACAACCGGAATTGTAAGGTTTTGTAGCGAAGCCGGGAATCGAACCCGGGTCTCATCCGTGAGAGGGATACGTGCTAGGCCACTACACTACATCGCCATCATTTAAGACGCCACAAAGGTAGTTGTTTTGTGAATACGGCAAAAGAATTTTACATATTTTAATACGATTCTCCCTGCCGATTCCCTTCTTGACGCTTTTATTGCTCGCTGAGCCCGAACAACCGACAGGCGTTGGCATAGGTCTCGGCTTCGATTTCGGCCCTGTCTCGATGCAATTCGGCGGCGATGAAATCGGCCGTTTGGGCGATGTAGGCCGGCTCGTTGCGTTTCCCGCGGTAGGGGACGGGCGCCAGGTAGGGGGCGTCGGTTTCGAGCAGCAGTCGGTCTGACGGGATAGCCGGGAGCACTTCGCGCAGGGTGCTTTTCTTGAACGTGACGGTGCCGTTGATGCCGATGTAGAAGTCGCCCAGCGCAAAAATCTGCGACAGGGTATCGATGTCGCCGCTGAAACTGTGGAAAACGCCGCGCAGGCCGAGGTGCGACAGCCGGCCCAGGAGCGAAATGATGGGCTCGAATGCCTCCCGGCAGTGAATGATGACGGGCAATGACCGTTGGGTGGCAAGGCGCACTTGGGCTTCCAGTGCGTCGAGTTGCTCGTGCAGATGGCTTTTGTCCCAGTACAGGTCGAGTCCTATCTCTCCCACGGCACGATAGGGGTAACGGTCGAAAAGCTCGAACGTGCGGTCGAGCGCCTCAGAATAATGTTCGGTCACCGAGGTGGGGTGCAGACCCATGGCGGCGATGCACAAGGAGGGGTAGGCGTCGAGGGTGCGGTGCAGGGCATCGACGGTGTCGAGGTCGACATTGGGGAGCATGAGGCGGCCGATGCCGTTTGCGAGGGCGCGGTGCACCACCGCGTCGCGGTCGGGGTCGAACTCGGGCAGGTAGATGTGGGTGTGGGTGTCGAAAATCATCGTCTTCCCGTTTAGAAGTTGCGTTGCATGAGGCGGGCGGCCAGTTCACGCAACGGAGCCGTGCGGTCGGCCGGGACGCTCAGCGAGTCGAGCTGTTGCAGGGACAAGGTGTCGTATTGCTCGATTTTTTCGAGGCAGAGCCGGTCGACGCCCAGCCGGTTGTAGAGTGCCGTGACGGCGGCGATCTTCTCGGCCGGGTCGTAGTCTGTGGCCGAGAGCCAGCGGTCGAGTTCTTCGCGATCGGCTCCCTGGGCGAGACGTTGGGCATTGATGAGCATGTAGGTCTTTTTGTTGTTGAGAATATCGCCCCCGATATTTTTCCCGAAAACCCGTGCGTCACCATACACATCGAGGAAGTCGTCGCGTAATTGGAATGCCAGTCCCAAGTTCACGCCGAAGTCGTATATCGCCTTGGCGTCGTTGTCGGTCGCTCCGGCAATGAGGGCGCCGATTTTCAGGGCGCCGCCCAGCAGTACGGCGGTTTTCAGCCGTATCATCTCGATGTATTCCTCCTCGCACACATCGCTGCGGCTTTCAAATTCCATGTCATATTGTTGGCCTTCGCATATTTCGAGGGCGGTTTTCAGAAACACGTCGCACACCGCCTTGCGGCTTGGTGCAGGCGATTTCACCACTTGCATGAAGGCCAGGATTTGCATGGCGTCGCCCGAGAGAATGGCCGTGTTCTCGTCCCACTTCACATGCACGGTGGGTTTCCCGCGGCGCAGGTCGGCCTTGTCCATCACGTCATCGTGCAGCAGGGTGAAGTTGTGGAAGATTTCGATGCCGGCGGCGGCATCGAGGGCCTCGCGGTAGTCGCCGTCGAAAAGTTCGCACGACAAGAGCGTCAGGACAGGGCGTATGCGTTTCCCTCCCAAAGCCAGTTCGTAGCGTATGGGGTTATAGAGTTCGGCCGGTGCCGGCGGGTAGGCAACGGCATCGAGCGTTTTTTGTACAATGGCGATGAATTCTTCCGGTGTGTGCATATAAGTATAATACGATTGAATAAACAGTTTCCCAAAAGTACATCTTTCTTTCCGATTCAACGGTAAAAGTCAACGAAAAAAAGAACCTATAAAAATTACCTTCCTCATACTTCCGAAGCCATTTTCCCGTTATACCAAAAAGATTGTGTATCTTTGACCGCATGATGAACGCACGTTCCCACTCCCTTTATGCCCGAATTTTTGCTGTGGCAATGGCCCTGTTGCCCCTCGGTTGCGTGGTGGCGCAAGAGGGCAAGAGTTCGTTCGACGTTCTCAATCTGCCGGTATCGTCGCATATCAATGCCTTGGGTGGGAATAACATCTCCATTGTCGAAGAAGACATCACCGTGATGTATCACAATCCGGCGCTCGTGGGGCAGGAAATGAGCATGCAGATGGCGGCCAATTATATGCGTTATGTGGCCGGCATCAACCTGGGCGGCGTGTCGTATGCGCAAGCGGCGGGCGCGCACGGTACTTGGGCGGCCGGATTGCAGTTTGCCGGTTACGGGACGATGCGGCAGACCGACGCCGCCGGTACCATAACCGGGACATTCAACCCCAAGGATATTCTCTTCGGCGGCCTGTATGCCCACGACATCACCTCCTCGTTGCGGGGCGGCATTTATGCCAAGATGCTCTATTCCACCTATGAGAGTTATACGGCCTTGGCTATGTTTGTCGATTTGGGTATCAACTATTACCATGCCGAAAAAGAATTTTCACTCTCCCTGGTGGTGAAAAACCTCGGTGGACAGTTGAAGAGATACGATACCGAGAATATCGCCATGCCCTGGGACATACAGCTCGGCTTTTCCAAGACCCTCCGGCATGCCCCGTTCCGCTTTTCGCTCACGGCACAACACCTGACCCGTTGGCATCTGCCCTTTGAGACGGTCGACGATGCCGGAGAGCTCGAAGTCAAGGACAACTTTGCTTCCAACCTTTTCCGCCATCTGGTCTTTGGCGTCGATTACATACCCAGCCGCAATTTCTACCTGGCCATAGGGTATGACTACAAGCGCAAGAGCGACATGGCGACCGCCGGCCGTCGCATCTTGTCGGGCTTCACGGCCGGAGCCGGCATACGCGTCAAGATGTTTGGCATCGGAGTCTCCATGGCCCAGCACCATGCCAACGGTTTCACTTTCATGACCAATCTCACGGCCGATATCTCGCAATTCCTCCATCGATAATCTATATATAATATAAGAATGGATTCACCCAAGAAAATTGTCATTGCCATCGACGGCTATGCCTCGTGCGGTAAAAGCACCATGGCCAAGGAGTTGGCGCGCAAAATAGGATATGTCTATATCGACAGCGGTGCCATGTACCGCGCCGTCACATTGTATTGCATCGAAGAAGGTCTCTTCGAGGGCGATGCGTTGCAACTCGACGCGTTGCGTCGTCGCATCGACAATATCGACATCTCGTTCCGTCTCAATGCCGGGACCGGCCGTCCCGAGACCTATCTCAACGGTCGTAATGTCGAACGCGAAATTCGCAGCATGGCCGTCTCCTCCAAGGTGAGCCATGTGGCCGCTGTCGGTTTTGTGCGGAGTAAACTGGTCGCCTTGCAGCAGGCGATGGGAAAAGAAAAGGGCATTGTCATGGACGGCCGCGACATCGGAACCGTCGTTTTCCCCGATGCCGAGTTGAAGATATTCTTGACGGCATCGCCCGAGGTGCGCGCGCAGCGCCGGGTCGATGAGCTCCGGGGCAGGGGGCAGACGGTCTCTTATGAAGAGGTGCTGCACAATGTCAAGGAACGCGATCGCATCGATGAGACCCGTGAGGTCGACCCCCTGCGTCGTGCCGATGATGCCCTGTTGCTAGATAATTCGGCGATGACCCTGCAACAACAAGACGAGTGGCTCCTGCGGGCATATCGCCGGGCCGTCGGTCTCGACAAATGAAATTGTTATGGCACGCATAGAAATCGATGAAAATTCGGGATTCTGCTTCGGGGTGGTCAATGCCATACGCAAAGCCGAGGAAGAACTGGCCAAGAGCGGTCGTCTCTATTGCCTGGGCGACATCGTGCACAACAACAGCGAGGTGGCCCGATTGCAGGAAAAGGGGCTTATCACCATCGACCATGAAACCTTTGCCCGCCTGCACGATGTGAAAGTGCTCCTCAGGGCACACGGCGAGCCCCCCGAGACCTACCGCATCGCCCGCGAAAACCGCATCGAGATTATCGATGCCACTTGTCCGGTGGTGTTGCAGTTGCAGCGCAAGATCAAGCAATCCTATGAGCAGAGCAATCCCGATAGCGAACAAATCGTCATATACGGAAAGCGCGGCCATGCCGAGGTGAACGGCCTTGTGGGACAGACCGACGGCCATGCCGTAGTGATAGAAGGGGTCGAAGATTTTGACCGCATCGACTTCTCCAAGAAAATTCGCCTCTATTCACAGACCACCAAGTCGGTCGAAGGGCTCCAAACCGTTGTCAATGAAATCACCCGCCGCAACGGCAATGTACCCCCCGAATATCACGACACCATCTGTCGGCAGGTGGCCAACCGCATACCCAACATTCGCAATTTCGTGCGGCGGCACGATTTGGTGCTCTTTGTCTGCGGACGCAAATCGTCAAACGGCAAGGTGCTTTATGAGGAGTGCCGCCAGGAAAATCCCAATACCTATTTGGTCAGTGACGTTTCCGAAATCGATACCCGTTGGCTCATCGGCCCCGACAGTATAGGAATCTGCGGGGCGACCTCCACCCCCAAGTGGCTCATGGAGTCTGTCGCCCGCTACATCACCGAGTACCTCGAAAACGGGGAAAAATGAATCCCTCTCTTGGGCGGAGCTGCAAATTCTTGGCGGCTCCGCTTTTTTTAGAGCCGAGTCCTTCCTTTTTTTGAAACACCGTTGGGCGAAAATCACGCTTTTTCTCGAAAATTTCACCTCCGGACGAAAATAAGTACCCTGTCGCTCCGGAATTTTTCGGCCACTCCGATACGATTTTTACCCCGAATCGCCTCCAAGAGCAATATTTTTTTGATGGATTTCTCAGAAATCCGACCAATTTGCGGCGTATTTTAGGGGGAGGGAAGGGAGGAACACCCCTTTTGGGGAGAAGAAAAAGAAGCGGGTGCGGGGCAAAAGAGGGGCAAAAAGCCCTTGGGAGCAGAGAGTGGTTGAAAAAAGGCGAAAAAAGTTTCGCGTGTAAATGGCTGACGGATAGGGGGAAGGGGGAAGGTTGGAAAAAAGTTTCAAAAAAAGTGGCAAAAAGATTTGGAGGGGAATAAAAAAGCCTCTATCTTTGCACCCGCTTTCCCGAT